>JASBUV010000184.1 GCA_030147705.1 Gammaproteobacteria bacterium | reverse complement strand
GTTTTGCAATGCACACAGTTCTGCGAATTAATCTGGAAGCGTTTACTTCCATCTGCCTCTTCCACGACCTCATAGACACCGGCCGGGCAATAACGCTGTGCAGGCTCATCGTATTTCGGCAAATTGACCTGAATAGGGATTGACGCGTCTTTCAAAGTCAGGTGACAGGGTTGATCCTCAGCATGATTGGTATTGCTCAGGAACACTGACGACAGCTTGTCGAAAGTGATCTCTCCATCGGGCTTCGGATAGTCAATACGCGGCGCCTTGTCGGCGGGCAACAACTGCTCGTGATCTTTGGAACGATCATGAAACGTCAGCGGAAATTTCCCGAAGAAAATATTCTGCTCGATAAACGTAAGGGCAGAGCCAATCCAGAAGCCGAACTTGTGAAAACCGGATGTGAAGTTGCGCGTCTTGTGCAGCTCAGCATAAAGACTGGACTGGCGCACGCGATCACTGTAATCCGACAACTCCTGCGCTGGTTGATCCTGTTGCAGTGCGGCCATGAGGGATTCTGCTGCGAGAATGCCCGACTTCATCGCGGTATGACTGCCCTTGATCTTGGCTGCATTCATGGTGCCGGCGTCACAACCGATTAACAGCCCGCCAGGAAAGGTCATTTTTGGCAGGGAGTTAAGCCCACCTTTAATGAGCGCACGCGCCCCATAGCTCAGACGCTTGCCGCCTTTGATCGTGTTACGAATCACCGGGTGTTGCTTGAATTTTTGAAACTCATCGAATGGGCTGATGTGCGGGTTCTTGTAGCCAAGATCCACAATCAGCCCTAGTGAAACCTGATTGCCTTCCACATGGTAGAGAAATCCACCACTGGTGGCCGCATAACTGGCACCGATCATGGGATAGCCAGCCGTGTGAACTACCCGACCTTCCTTGTGCTGCTCTGCAGGGATTTCCCAAACTTCCTTGATGCCGATACCGTAGTGTTGCGGGTCGCTGTCTTTGTCCAGACCAAACCTGGCGATGACTTCCTTGCCCAGATGACCGCGACAACCCTCGGCGAAAATTGTGTACTTGGCATGAAACTCGAATCCTGGCTCAAAAGATGGCTTGTGCTCTCCTTTGGCATCTACACCCATGTCTCCCGTTGCAACACCTTTCACGCTGCCATCTTCACCGTAGAGAATTTCGGCAGCCGCAAAACCCGGAAACACTTCGGCCCCAAGTTCCATCGCCTGTTCGGCGAGCCATGCACAGAGCTTGCCCAGAGAGATAATGTAGTTCCCGTGATTATGCATGGGACGCGGAACCAGCAATCCGGGGAATTTGAAGGAGGATTCGGCACCCGGCAAAAAGTACACATCATCTCCGGTGACTTGCGTATTGAGCGGCGCGCCTCGATCTTTCCAATCCGGGAAAAGCTCGTCCAGTGCGCTGGGCTCAAAAACCGCCCCGGAAAGAATATGCGCGCCTACTTCAGAACCTTTCTCCAAAACACACACTGAGAGTTCTTTTCCAGCTTCCTGTGCCAATTGTAGTAGTCGACAGGCCGTTGAAAGACCTGCAGGTCCGGCGCCGACGATGACGACATCGACTTCCATGGATTCGCGTTGCATAGAGTAACCTCAGTTAGCCAGAGTTGGAGATTTGCTGCAGAACATGCTGAGCAGATTCCCTGAGCCCAGTATCCGTTGCAGGGCTGCTTATTATCCCCAATTCACTTAGGCAGCGCAAAATAGTCGCTCCATCGCGCACCATTACAAAATGTCACAAAAATACCCTCTCGCTGGCACATTCGGGAGTCGAAATTGGTTCATACTACGCCGCTTCGAGCGACACGGCGGCCACGAATTTGCTGGCAGTGCTGTCGCAACCCTGAATAGAGCCGGTGCGATCCGCCTGCTCAACGAATTACCAAGTAGAAATGAGAACTGGAGTCCCTGTATGAGACTTGCCCCCTATTCCCGCAAACCACTGTTCACCGCGTTGGCACTTTGCGCTGCCCTGCAATCAAGCGCACTCTTCGCCCAGAGTGAACCGGTTACTACCAATGACTCCACTGTCACCTATCCCGCCTCGTACTTTGCCGAGTTCGAACCCTTTTCAGCCAACGACATGCTGGACCGAATTCCGGGCATTACAGTCGCCCGCCAAGGCGCTGGAGGCGGTGGAGGCCCAGGCAGTTCCAGCGGCTCCAATCGCCGCGGCCTCGGTCTGGGCGGCGAACAGATTCTGATCAATGGTCGCCGAATCACCGGTAAAGGCAATGAAGGCAACAGTCAGTTAAGCCGCATTCCAGCGGATCAGGTGCAGTATATCGAAATCATCCGCGGCACTTCCGGGGATCTGGACGTGCGTGGTGGCTCTCAAGTTATCAACATCGTATTGCTGGAAGCGGAATCGCGCTCATCAATCGCCTATGAGCTGAACACCGATCAGTACCACGACGGCGAGATCAAACCCGGTGGCAAGATTTCATTAACCGGCTCGCGTGGTGCATTCGAGTATTTGGTAAGTGCCGAGACAGAACCTCGCTGGGAATACCGCAAAGGATTTGAGGTGAGCACTCTCGCTGATGGCTCATTGAACAATACAGTTCGACGCGACACCGTAACCGATTCGCAACCATTCGTACTGAGCGCCAATCTGGGTTACCAGTTTACCGATCAGGATATTGCTCATCTGAATGCGCAGTTTGAGAATAGTGATGCACCCTTTGTTGACGACCGCTTCCTGACCGACTATCAGGTCAACCCAATCGTCTCCACAGTTGAAGAAGACATCAACGACAACAACAGTGAATTCTGGGAAATTGGTGGTGACTATGAACACACTTTCAGCAATGGCAATCGCTGGAAGACCCAATTCATCGTCAATGAAGATGAGAGTGATTCCCTGCGTGAACGTTTCGTAGTCGATGGCAGCAAGCGCACCAAGGACCTGTTTCTCGACAACTACAATCGCTATCGCGAGCGCATTATCCGGACATCCTATTCGATGGGCCTGAGCAACACCCAGGACCTGGAATTTGGTATCGAGCGCGCCCAGACAATTCTGGATTCCACTCTGCAGCTTGGTCTGCTCACCAACTCTGGTACCACTTCTGCCCGTTTTGGTGGACTCACACCAATCACCGACGCTGACGCCACGGTTGAAGAGATTCGCTATGAGACCTTCGCGGTCCACAACTGGCAGATCAATGATCGCATGTCATTGGAAAGCACGTTGATTTTCGAGCAGTCTGAAATTGCCCAATCGGGTGATGTCAGCAAGACACGCGACTTCAACTTCGTGCGTCCTAAAGTCGATTACCGGTTTGACCTGACCCCTTCCCTGCAACTCAGAGCGACTATCGAAAAAGACGTCGCGCAGCTGAGTTTCAATGACTTCACTGCGAACGCGGTGGGCAATGATGACGAACAAAATGCGGTTGCAGGCAACCCGGATATTCGTCAGGAACAATCCTGGCGATATGACCTCAATCTGGAATACCGCTTCAACAATGACAATGGTGTAGTCAACACCAATGTGTTCTATCACGATCTGGAAGACGTTATCGATCGAATCGATGTATCTACGCCAGACACCATTCTCGCC
The DNA here is from genome assembly GCA_030147705.1 of Gammaproteobacteria bacterium. Lineage (GTDB taxonomy): Bacteria > Pseudomonadota > Gammaproteobacteria > Pseudomonadales > Pseudohongiellaceae > UBA9145. The sequence goes on along the minus strand of JASBUV010000184.1, from coordinate 12,400 downwards.
GCGAATGGAAACCTCGGAGATGGTGAGCGTTTTGGTGCGGCGATAGACGGTAGCTTCCGTCTGGCTGGCTGGAACCTGCCCAATATCCTCCTGACCTCGCGTGTTCAGGTTGAGGATTCATCGGTAACTGATCCATTCCTCGGGATCGATCGTCGCCTGCGCCAGCAAGGTAAAGGCAGTTACCGATTCGGTTTCCGTCACGATCTGGATTCGCGTCCGATCAACTACGGCATTAACTACAACGACAGCTTCGAAGGCGGCCGACTGGCCTATGACATCGACAAGATCGAAGACTACGATCAGGATGCCTTCATTATGGCGTTCGTCGAGCTCCAGGGCTGGGGCGGTCTGACTTATCGCTTCGAGGCAACCAACGTGCACGAACAGTACCGCTGTCGCGTACGCACCCGCTACGAAAACGGCACGATCGCTACCGGGACGATTAGCGAAATAGAGGACTCCTGCAGCCATGCAGGGGAGAAATACGCGATTAAGATCCGGGGTACTTTCTAATCTGCCCTATCAGACGCTGCAGCTTGCAGCGCTACAAAAACAAAAAGGGGCGTCAAGCCCCTTTTTGTTTTCGCAATATTTCTCTGCTGCTTGATCCTGCCCGTTATCGGACAGAAATTTCCTGCTAATCACTTCCCTTCTCAGATTTTGTCGATTCCGGGCTTGCCATACCTTTTGACATACTGCGAATGAGCTTAGGCTTCCAGCAGAGCGTGATCGGCACAGTCGCTTGCAGACTACTGAACGTAGAACAATACCGACGTCAGCAACAGCAATACGAGCCCACCTTCCGCCATGGCGAGTAGTGTCCTCCCCTTTGGCGACAACTTGTCTGTGAAGCGATGTATAGGTATCAATAGCTGGCGATAACGATGATTTGTCATAAGTCCCCCAATCCCGGAGCCGCTCGATTGTTAGCAGCTGTATTCCGGGCCTTTAGTGGATTAGACGTTCCAACATCAAAAGAGTTACGACAATCGTAGCCAGTTAGACCAATGGTGGTCTGGGCGAGATAAAAAACGACAGAATCTAATCTAGTCGACTTTGGTAAAGATCATCATATGCTGCCAGGGCAGGAAATCCAGCGTGTCAGTCCACTCCAGACCGAATACGCTCATCTCTTTGACTACCTGGGTTTCGGTCATCTTGTGCAGCGGGCGAATGGGCACCGCAGGATCTTCCCCTCTGTATTCCAGCAGAAAGATTCGCCCACCGGTTTTCAGCGCATTGTAGATGCCGTCTATCATTTCAAAGGGGTGGGAGAACTCGTGATAGGCATCGACCATGATAGCTGCATCAATGGAATCTGGAGGCAGGTTCGGGTTGTCGATCTCGCCAAGTACGAGCTCTATATTGCTCACCTGCTCCTCGGCTTTCCTTTCTTCTATCAACTGCAGCATTTCTTCCTGGATATCGACCGCGAGCACCTTGCCGTCTGGCACCAATCTGGCGATACGGAAGGAAAAATACCCCGAGCCAGCGCCGATATCCGCCACAACATGGTCTGAAGCCAAGCCCATGTTGGCCACCACCTCATCCGGCATCTCTTCCTGAATACGTCCCGGCCGATTGAGCCACTCTGCTGCCTGATGCCCCATCACGAAGGAAATCTCTCTATCCATATAGAATTTGCCGATGCCGGTGGTACTGCGCGCCGGATCAATTTCATATCCCGGATGCTCCGCGGCTAGCAATGCCCCAGGGAGGAGCAGGACGAAGCCTGCCAGGCTGTAAGCCATCGCACCGAAGGATCTGGACAGGATAGAGCTTGGTGAGAATCGAAAAACGCGCATTTCTGGACCTCCAGTGCAGGCTGTCCGTGCATTGTAGCAGCGAATTGCATGGCACAAAAAAGCCCGTAGCAGCGTTTTGCTGCTACGGGCTCCTGGTATTCGAATTCAGTGCCTAGAGTAGTCTGAGCAGGCGACTGCCGCTGCCCTTGCACTTGGGGCACTTGCTCATCGCCGTAATTTTGCCTTCCCCTTTACAGACATTGCATACATCTTGATAAGGGGTTCTTAAGATCGCCTCCAGTTCCAATTGAGTTTGTCTGGCGACTTGCTGATCTGCCGATCCTGCCATTTCCCGCTCCTTTCTTATATTTTGCACTTATACTTTGCACAGCTAATTGAGTTCAGACTTTGTCGCGGCTGCAGCCAGCGACGAGGTGATTATCAGGGAATTCCGGCACTTCGAGTGTTAACAACATCACATTCTGGAAAGCGAACGCTAAAGTCTATGCCTCCTCCAGACCTTGTCGGGCCTGAGCTGCACTGTGATAGACTCCTGCCCCTCATCATAAGGCAGGGAAGTTAACAATGAGCAAGATACTCGACGGCATCCGCGTTCTGGATTTCGGCCGCTATATTGCCGGGCCCTATTGCGCCACGCTGCTTGGCGATCTCGGCGCCGAAGTCATTCGAATCGAGAAAGTGGATGGATCCGAAGACCGTTTTCTGTCGCCAATCAGCGATCAAGGTGATGGCGCACTCTTTATGCAGCTCGGACGCAACAAGCTGGGCATGACGCTCAATCCCATGAAGCCGGAAGGCAGAGAGATCGTCAGAAAGCTCGTTGCCACAGCAGATGTTGTCGTCGCCAATCTTCCCCCTGACACGCTCACGGCGATGGGGCTGGATTACGACAGCCTATGCGCCATCAAGGACGATATTATTCTCACCATGATCTCGGCATTCGGGCGCGGTGGCCCCTATGAGACCCGTGTAGGATTTGACGGGCTCGGGCAGGCCATGTCCGGCAGCATGTACATGTCAGGCACACCTGAGCAGCCTGCCAAAGCGTATGCACCTTTTGTAGACTTCGGTACCGCCAGCCTGTCCGCTTTCGGCACCATGGCGGCACTGTTTGAACGTCAGCGCACGGGGAAAGGCCAAATCGTGGAAGGCTCTCTTTTCAATACCGCGCTTACTCTGATGAATGGCACTGTCATCGAGCAGGCGGTGATAGAACGCAATCGCACCGCCACACTAAACCGCTCCCAGACCAGCGGACCTGCTGATACCTTTAAAACCCGGGATGGCTGGGTGCTAATCCAGTCCGTCGGCGGCCCGCTATTCAAACGCTGGGCAGATTTGATGGGGGAAAGCCACTGGCTTGAAGACCCGCGCTTTAAGGATGACATCAGCCGCGGCGACAATGGTGAGGCAATTAGTGAGCGTCTCGCCCAGTGGTGCGCAGAGCGCACGTCTGAAGAAGTGTTATCCGCGATGGAAGAAGCGCGAATTCCTGCGGGCCCCGTACTCTCACCGCAGCAGGTTCTCGAAGACCCGCATATCGCAGCCAAAGGCCTCTTTCAGGCCACTGAGTATCCAGGGATGCAAAAGCCTGCACCATTAATGAAGACACCAATAGAGTTTTCACGCACACCCGGTGCCATTGAGCGACGTGCCCCAACTTTGGGCGAGCACACCGAACAGATAATGCACGAACTCGGCTACAGCGATGACCAGATCAGTGAGCTCAGAAAAGCGCGCGTTATTTGACGAATTGGCAACGCGCAAAACCAATCAGCGCCGCTCGCTATGGACATAATTCGCAATTGGCTTTAGTCTGCTTGCGGGCTGCATATTGGCTAGCTCGGCATTGACTACGCTGTGGAACAGCACCCGAAAACAATAAGATGGAGACCTCATGAGCCTGATTAACTTCGATTCAATCCGCGAACTGGTGAGCAAAGGCAGCACCAAGCAAAAACAGGAGCTGTTCAAGGAAGTGCTGTTAATGGTACTCGCGCGGGCAGCTAGAGCAGACTCGAATGTCGAAGTGATTGAGATCGCTCAGGTGCAGAAGGTCTTGCAAGAACAGACCGGTGAGACATTCTCCGAAGCGGACATCCGCACCGCGGCTTCTTCGGAGCTGTTCGAGAAGCAATCACTGGAGCGCTACCTGTCCAGCGCGACACGAAAGCTGAGCGAAGGCGAGAGAATCGCCATTCTTGGTGCGCTCGCAGGCATTATCCGTAGCGATGCAGAAATCCGTTATGCCGAACTGGACTTCTTCGACAGTGTCGCAACCGCACTTCGCGCAACGCCATCAGAAATCGCGGGCATGACGACGACGAACAACTGATCATTGAGCCCCGCTTCGGTTTGTCACTCGGAGGATCATGATCGGTATTCGTGGACAAACTCTCTGAAGTCTTAAATCACTTTTCAATTTCTGCCGGCGTGTTCTACGCCGGCAATCTTTGCGGTTTGTCAGCGTTTTCTGAGGATGGCATCGAAGAAGGCCATCTGCACCTGCTTGAGCAGGGCAAGATGACTGTAATTGATCAGGATGGCAGCCGGATTCTCATCGATGAACCTGCAGTCCTGTTCTTCCCACGCCCGGCCTCTCATCGCCTTCAAGCCGAACGTCGTGATAACGCGCAGATAATTTGCGCCTCGGTGAGGTATGGCACCGGGACGCGAAATCCCTTGGCCAATGCACTGCCTCCTCTGATCGTCATCAAACTATCTTCTGCTCCCACCCTGAAAGCTGCCACCAGGCTACTCTTCGAGGAAGCCTTTACGGACAATGATGGTCGGCTGGCGATGATGGACAGACTGGCTGAAGTGTTCGTCATCCATTTGTTGCGCCACGTGCTGGAACAGGACATGGTGAACGAGGGCATGCTCGCGGGACTAACCCATCCCAAGCTCTCCAGGGCGATCATGGCGATACACGCATCACCGGCACAGAACTGGTCGCTCGAAGCACTCGCAGAGCTTAGCGCCATGTCACGCTCGGCATTCGCAGAGTTGTTTCGCCAACAAGTGGGACAGACCGTCGGTGACTATCTTCTGGATTGGCGAATTGCTATCGCCCAGAACTTGTTGAAAAAAGGCCGCAGCGTGAGTTGGGTGGCCGGCGAGGTGGGTTATGACAACGCCTCTGCACTCGCCAGAGCTTTTCGCAAGAAAACCGGGCAGTCTCCAAAACAGTGGCTAACTGCCAGCACTACTGCTGACAGTTAGCATCTCGGAATATTCACGCACCTGGCCCGCAGTCCAGACATCGCTCAACAGGCACCGGCCCCATCTTCAACTCACTCTGCAAGTCGCGCAATGCCGTGCGCACCCCCTCCTCGATCACCGGATGATAGAAGGGGCTATCCAGCATCTGCTGCACCGTCAGTCGATGCTGAACTGACCAGGCCAACAAGTGGCCAATGTGCTCAGCTGCAGGGCCAATCATCTCGGCACCAAGAAACCGGCCTGTGCCTTGCTCACCATAGACTCGTAGCACGCCTCTGTTCTTTGCCATCACTCTGCTACGGCCCTGATCGGAAAAGTCTACCTGACCAACGGCGAAGGCAGCTCCCGATTCCGCGAGCGAACGATAGCTGCGCCCAGTCATCATGATTTGTGGATCGGTGAATACGACTGAGAGTGGTGCTCGCCGCGGCCGCACCCTGACTTCCGGGAAACGTCCGGCGTTGTCACCCGCAATGCGACCATCATCTGCGGCTTCGTGCAGCAGCGGGTGAGCATTACTCACATCACCCGCGATGAACACCGAGCTTTGACCGATCTGCCCGGTAGCATCATCGAAAACTGGCAGGCCATTGTCGTCTAGCGCAATGCCAGCTTTGTGTAAATCGAGAGTATCGATATTAGCCTTGCGCCCGGTGGCTGCCAGCAAATAATCCACTTCAACCGTCTCGGTGCTGTTTCTGCCAGCCTCACGATAGGTAACTGCTACGCCCTGCTCAGTTCGACTTACCTTCTCGACATTGGCATCAGCTGCCAGAGTGACTGAATCTGCGAGCGCTCTTCCTGCTTCCGCGTTCACGATAGGATCCGACAAGGGACCGAATTGATTGCCTATGCCAAACAGGTAGGTTTTTACGCCAAGTCTGGAGAGGGCCTGGGAAATTTCCATACCGATGACGCCCGTGCCGACAACGACAATGCTGTCAGGCAGGGTGTCCCAGGCAAACACATCGTCATTGATCAACAAGCGATCACCCAGTTCATACCAGGGGGGCGGCACTGCTGGACGCGAACCTGCGGCAATCACGATCCTGTCCGCCTTCACCAGCGTATGATCATCAACCATCAGCTCGTTAGCAGCCGTGAATACCGCCTTGCCAATGAGTTTGTGATGGGAAGGCCAACGTTCAACTGCCTCCTTAACAAACCCTGTGAATCGGTCCCGCTCGGACTTGACGCGCTGCATCACACGATCCCCGGCAATGTGTTTGGCGGACACATCTATCCCGAACTGCGCTGCCTGATCAATCTGATGACTCGCCTCTGCTGCCGCAATAAGTAATTTGCTTGGCATGCAGCCGACCCGCGCACAGGTCGTTCCGTACTGCGCGCTTTCTATGACGACGACCTTGTCTGTGTGTGCCAGCGCTGCCCGATAGGCCGACATGCCTGCCGTTCCTGCTCCGATAATCGCCACATCAACCGACACTGCTTTCTTGCTATTCATGACCAGAACCTCTGCGTTGTATCTTCCTGTTTACTGACCCACCTGTTGACCGACCCACCTGTTGACCGACGCACCTGTTGACCGACGCACCCGCCAATCGCTGTCAGAACGATAGAGATGAGTGTAGCCAAAGCGCTCTGCAATAGAATGCAGCGCGTCTGGAAGTTGATACGTATCGTCCAGAAGAAGATACGACGGAAATAGCTCGTTCGGACCAGATCAGGCTGAACACAACAAGTCAGTAAATTTACACAGAGCAACGCTGGCGAAATCAAGATCCACACTCCCTGTCATCGATCTGTAACAGAAGATTCACAATCTCCGGCTCAATAACCGGAACTTTGGTCTTTTGCTGCTAAATAGCGCCATGTACACCTCTTTAAACCAAAAAACTTCTTCAAAATCTGCGACCTGCAGCTGTTGAAATCTTGCAACCCTGCCTGGCAAGTGGACAAATCCGTGTTTATTCAGTATCATCCTCCAGCTTTAACATGATCCGTATAGCCGGTTGTTATAAGCATGCACGGGGCTTACGCCCAGCAGACTGGTCGGGTTGAGGGAGGAATTATCCGCTCTTCGCAAAGAGCAACGCCGCTTTTCTGTGTGTCTTGGTTGATTTTATTGGCAACCAACACTTCCGTGTGGGCTGCCGAAAATCTCTCACTCTCCGCCAGCACCCAACTCTCTAATGAAGGCTACTTCGTGCTCAATTGGCAGCCCGAAGTCGATGCCGCATCGTTCACGCTCGAACAATCGAGTCGTGAAGATTTCTCTACTCCTGTTTCTCGTCCGCTTGGCGCCGCCAGCGCCATCACGATTACCGGCCTGAGCGATGGCGTTTATTACTTTCGCCTTTCCCGCGATGAGCAGGTCATCAGCAACACCATAAGCGTCACAGTTGAACATCACTCACTTGAGAGGGCTGCGAGCTTCTTCTTCCTCGGTCTCGCCCTCTTCGTCACTTTGATACTGAGCATTCTGAAAGGCAACCGACAAACCGGGATATAACATGAATTACTCTGTGCTCTCGCCAGGCGTTGCCATTGTCATTCTTATCGTATTCGGATTGCTCTGGATCGCGTTTGGCTATTTTCTGGGCCGCCAGAACAAAAACCTCGAAGATTACATGCTCGCGGGCCGCAACGTGGGTTTCGCCTTCGCTGCGGCAACAGCGATGGCAACCTGGGTTACCTCAAATACAACCATGACTGCGCCCCAGGTCACCTATGAACTTGGCGTGTGGGGAATGGTAGGTTACTCATTGGGAGCGGTCGGACTGTTAATGTTCGCTCCACTGGCGAGACGCATTAAGCGGCTGCTTCCGCATGGGTTCACTTCCGGAGATTTTATTCGCGAACGATTCGGCGTGGCGGCCTGGCGAGTGTTTCTGCTGATCTCGCTTTTTTATGCATTCGGTTGGCTGATCAGCCTGGGCATGGCAGGCGGCATTCTTGTCAATGCATTGAGTGGCGTGCCCTACCATGTCGGCATGACAGTCATACTACTGGTCTGCGTATCCTATACTCTGCTGGGTGGATTGCGCGCGGTGATCGCCACGGACTTTGTCCAAACCATCATCATCATCACCGGCGTCGTATTCATCGCTTACCTTGTTGTCGACAATGTCGGCTTCGAGCAGATGCACAGTGATCTGCGCAACGAGCGACCAATGCTGCTCGACCTGCTCTTCCCTGCTGCCATAATGTTTCTGTTCAACAACTTGCTGTTCGGCGTAGGCGAGATATTCCACTCCAATGTCTGGTGGTCACGGGCCTTCGCCTTCCGCGAGGATACCGGTGCTCGCGCCTATTTTGTGGCAGGCTTGTTCTGGATTCCCGTTCCAATTGTGGCAGGATTCATTGCGCTCGCTGCGCCAACGCTAGGCATCGCGGTTCCCTCTTCCGATATGGTAGGGCCATTGGTTGCCGGGCAAATTCTAGGCACCACTGGCGCAGTAGTTGTTTTTATTGTTGTTTTCTCTGCACTCGCCTCCAGCCTCGATTCATTGTTGGCAGCAACGGCGGATCTCATCACCCAGGACATCTATCGCGGTCACATACATCGAGGAGCGAGCGACGAACAATGCTTGCGTGCCGGCCGTTACATTATCGTTGGGCTGGGCCTGATGACGTGGATACTGTGCCTGCCTCGACTCACGACGCTCGCTTCACTGCTCTACTTCACAGGCGCATTCGTTGCCAGTGCAATCTGGCCCATTGTATTTGGCCTGTACTATCGCTGGGCGACCGGCACTGCGGCGACGCTGTCCATGATCGCCGGCACAGTCTGCGGCTTGCTGGCCTATTTCCTGATTGGTTATTACGTAGCCGCCGTCGCTTCCTGCGCAGTTTCCCTGTTGGTCATCGTACTCGTGAGTCGCTGGCAGGATAAGCCATTCGATTTCGACTCGCTGGCCACGCGAGCAAACCAGGAGACAAACAACCCATGATTTCATTATCCGCATTAACAATCCTGGTCAGTGCAGCTTTGTTACTGGCCAGTGCAACTCCTGTCATTCTTCTGGTTCTGGTCTATCGTGACTGGAAGGACGGGAAACTGTGGTAAGCAAGGAGAATCCCAACGTGGATGAAAAGGCACATATTCTGTCGCGCGAAAAACCCGACGTTCAAGGCGACGCTCACCCCAAGCAACTGTTACGCAAGATCATCGAAGATGGTGATCACCTGCGCCCGCTTGAGCATCAGCATATATTGAGTGCTGACCAATTCAGCGCACAAACGCTGCTGCAACTGTTCCGCTTGGCTGCAAAATATGAAGCAAACCCCGATCGCTTCAGCACTCCTTTGCAAGGCAAGATTCTTATCAGCGCCTTCTATGAACCAAGCACCCGAACACGCTTGTCGTTTGAAAGCGCCTGGCATCGATTGGGCGGCGACATCATGTCGATTACAGATCGCTCAACTACCGGTATCGCCAAGGGCGAGTCTCTGTCTGATGTGGGCGAGATGTTTAACAACTATGCCGACTGCGTAGTCCTCAGAGACACCCGGGAAGAATCCCTCAATGAGATGCGCGACTCCCTGCGCATCCCAATCATCAATGCTGGCAACGGCCTTGACGAGCACCCGACCCAGGCAATGGCCGATATCTATACGATATTCAAATGGCGGCCTGAACTGGTAGAAAAAAACCTGCCGGAAGATCAGCGCATCAAAGTAGGGATCATCGGCGTACCAGACAAGATGCGTACTGTCAGAAGCCTGCTGAAGATTTTCGCGATCTTCTCGCACGCCTTTTCTGAGGTGTACCTGTTCAATGAAGAGAAAGACGCTTGCGATCCGGAAGTGCTGGCAGGCTTCCGTGAAAAAGGCCTGAATGTAATCGAGGGCGGTACGCGCTTTCAGGAAATGGTGCCGGAGCTCGATGTTGTCTACATAAATGCTATCGCCTGGACTGGCGATGACTTTCAAACCTTCGGCAACAATTTTGTACTGACCGCAGACACGCCATTCAAGGATGACGCTATCGTGTTGCATCCTCTGGCGAGGGGAGAAGAACTCTCTCACGACCTCGACCAGACTCGCTTCAATTGGTATTTCTCCCAGGCCAGAGGCGCCGTTTTCGTGCGCATGGCACTACTCACCTGTCTGGTACACCGCAAAGGCCGTGTACTGGATGTCGTTTAACCCCTTTCTTTAACCGAAAACTCCGAGAACTCTATTTATGTGTGGTATTGCTGGCATACTTAATGCCAACCCCGAAACTCCTATCGATCCGCAACTACTGGTCAACATGGCCGCAATCCAGTATCACCGCGGGCCTGATGGTTTCGGCCACAAACAATTTCCCGATCACGGCATTGGCTTTAGCCATGCCCGACTCTCCATCATCGACCTGAATGAGGATCGCGGCCGCCAGCCATTCACGAGCCAGGATGAAAACCTTCTGCTCGCTCATAACGGCGAATTTTACGATTACCAACGTATTCGTGCCCGACTTACCGCGCAGGATGCACGCTTCAAGACCAAGAGCGATTCAGAGATCATTCTCCATCTGTTTCCACGGCTCGGTATTGATGAAACCGTGAAGCATTTGCGTGGAGAATTTGCGTTCTCTCTGTATAGCAAGGAGGAAGAATGCCTCTATCTGGTTCGCGACAGATTCGGCATCAAGCCGCTTTACTGGACACAGGTTGGCGACTCCGTGATTTTCGGGTCAGAACTGAAAGTACTGTTCACGCACCCCGATGTGAAACCGGAATTTACTGCTGAAGGGCTCTATCATCAATTGATCCAGACAATGGTGCCAGGTACCACTGCATTCAAGAATGTGCATCAGGTCAAGCCGGGTCATATCGTCCGCATCAAGCGCAAGAACGGCAAGCTGGAGATTGAAGAATCTAAATACTGGGATCTCAACTTTCCTCGCGAGATGGAACGGGCAGAGATGTCAGAAGAAGAAGCCATCAGCCGTACTCGTGAAGAACTGTTGAACGCAGTCGCCCTGCGCCTCGAAGCAGATGTCCCGGTTGGAAGTTATCTCTCAGGCGGCATTGATTCCTGCGCAATCATCGGCCTCGCCTCCGCCTGCCGGCAGGGCCCGGTCCGCGCATTCACTATCGGTTTCGATGACGCGAAATATGACGAGAGCCCCATTGCCTCGCAAATGGCAGAACGATGCGGCGCCGAACAAGACATCATGCGACTGTCCGGCAATGAGCTTTATGGCCATTTCGAAGAGACTCTCTGGCACACGGAACGCACTATCTACAACACGCTGGCAGTCGCCAAACTGCTAATGAGTCGCCACGTCAGAGACAGCAACTACAAAGTCGTGATGACCGGCGAAGGCTCAGATGAGCTCTTCGGTGGCTATCCAGCATTCAGACGCGATATGTTCCTGCATGGACTGGACTCCTTGCCTGCTGATGAGAAAGCAAATTGGCAATCGCTTTTGAATGAGAGCAACGCCCTGTTTACAGGCGCGATGCTGTCCGAGAAGCAGATCGATGACCCGGCCCTGCACTTTACAGTGGGCTTTACTCCGAGTTGCCTGCAACCGTGGTTGGCCTGCGCTGACCTCGTTCCCGATTTGCTGAGTGAACAGCTCCGTGACGAGGTCAAATACTACCGCCCCGGTGCCGCAATCGCAGACGCGCTTGATGTTGAGCAACTACAGGGCCGACACGCACTCGACAAGGCGCAGTATGTCTGGTGCAAGACCATGCTCGAAGGCCAGATACTCACCTGGGGAGGCGACCGGGTCGACATGGCCAATTCGATGGAAGCACGCCCCGCATTTCTCGATCACCATCTGGCAGAATTCGCAGTACAGATTCCGCCGCAGTACCGAATCAAAGGCCGCACTGAAAAATACGTTCTACGTGAAGCCATGAAAGGCATTCTCCCCGAGGTGCTCTACAAGCGAGAAAAATTCGCTTTTATGGCTCCGCCAGCACACACAGATGAAGTGAAATGGAAGCAGATGAAAGATCTTGCTGACAAGCATCTCTCCAGAGAGCGCATCGAAGCCACAGGCATGCTTTCCTACGAAGGAGTCAGCGCTCTGTTTGCACGCCATGATGACCCAGAGACAAGCGCGGCAGAACAAGTACAGATGGATGCAGTTATTAACCATCTCATCGGTGTACAAGTCCTGCATCAGCACTTTATCGAACAAGACATTCCGGCACTGGCAAAACGCCGTGCCGATGAGTTAGGATGGGCTGCATGAACCAGAAACTTCAGATTGGAGAGTTAAACTCAATCAATCTGGAGCGAGTCAAACAAGACCTCTACGATCTGGCTCGCTTCGGATACAACGCCGAAGATCAAGGCATTTATCGTCAGGGCTTCAGTGACGAAGACATGAAAGCCCGCTACTGGCTGATGGACAAGATGCAAGGCTATGGCCTTGACGTCTCCATGGATGGCGCCGGTAATGTCATCGGCCGTTATGGCCCGAAAGATCAAAAAACCCTGCTGAT
>JASBUV010000057.1 GCA_030147705.1 Gammaproteobacteria bacterium | reverse complement strand
CGCATTGCTCGCGCAGCACCGGCACCATTGGGTTTTACCATGTCGCCGCCATCGCAGCTCGCTCCGTAGCCAACGACTTCTGCATAGATCGGTGCGCCACGTTTGAGGGCATGTTCGAGTTCCTCAAGTACAACGATAGCGCCACCCTCGGAGATCACGAAGCCATCGCGCGCATTATCGAATGGCCGCGAGGCTACAGCAGGTGTGTCATTGTACTGTGATGAGAGCGCACCCATGGCGTCAAACATCAGTGTGGACGCCCAGTGCACTTCTTCTCCACCGCCAGCGAACATGACGTCCTGCTTGCCCATTTGAATCAGCTCAAAAGCATTGCCGATGCAGTGCAAGCTGGTTGTGCAGGCTGAACTGATGGAATAACTGTATCCCTGAATGCCGAATGCAACCGACAGATTCGCGCTGCTGCCGCTGGTCATCGCGGCGGGCACATAGGTTGGGCCAACCTTGCGGGCACCACGCTCACGCAAAGTATCGACCGCTTCCAACAGCTTCTCCGTTGACACGCCGCCTGTTCCCGCGATGAGCCCAGTGCGTGGATGCGAGATTTCCTGTTCGGATAAATTCGCATCAGCGATGGCATCTTGCATGGCAAGATAGGTGAACGCAGCTGCCTTGCTCATGAAGCGCTTCGTGCGGCGATCGATCAGGGCATCGATATCAAGCTGTACCGGTGCGTAGACGTGCGAACGAAAACCGAGTTCTGCATACTCTGGATTCGCTACGACACCAGAGCGAGAAGTGCGCAGTGCGCTAATTACTTCATCCTTGGAGTTACCTATGCTGGACTTGATGCCAAGACCGGTTACGACTACACGCTTCAACGCGCCTGTTTGCTGATTCATGGCAATGCTCTCCCAGTGCATTGAGCGAGACTAGAACGACCAGTTTGCGCCCAGTGTTATTCGGTCCGCTGCTTCGAACTGGCCAAACAGCCCGGTAGCGTCGCCGTCAAATATATCTATCCCGAGCAGTAGCTGTAAACTCGTTGAGTACTCGAAGCGCGCTTCCAACTGGTAGGCAGTGTCCTGCACATCGAGATCGTGGATGATCAGTGCGCGCAGATTCAGGGATTCGTTGAATATTCCTTTCTGAATCAGGCCAGTCACTTGCGTGACTGTTCTGTCACGTATCACGGAGCTGTTGAAGTCAAGAAGCGTGCTTTGAAAAAGCTGAGTACTCAATAGCCACTGTGAACCGGGCTGCCAATCGAGTCCAATAACGTAGCTGAGTTCATCACTGGAGTGAATGCCTTTTGTCTGGCCAGATTCAGAAGTCGTGTGCTGCAGATAGAATTGCTCAGTGGCATAACCAAGCTCCATGCGCAAAATCGTATTACCGAAGACATTGGAGAGGCTGCTACCCAAAAGATGCGATCGTTCGTACTCCGGTGCAATCACAAGGCCGTCAGAAGTGCTGTTGCGATAGAGAACCGGCTGGTCCAGATAGTGGTAGATATAGTTGAGAGAGATATCCCAGCCATCCAGGAAGGCAGCTAGCCGAATACCGATATCAGAGTCATCAAGCCAGTTATCGGGTTGTTGCGCGTCGAGCAATGCCGGAGGCACGCCCGGACTCGGCAGGAACTGCGGTACGAACACGGGTGAGGTGAAGCGGAATTGCGAATCAGTGGGAGCCATTTCATTGTATTGCTGGTCCGGAATCCACAACAACTGCGCCATCCAGGTATCGCTGACAGGGAATTCGGCGTTCACCATCCAGAGCGGGATGCGCCGATCTTCAAACGATCCGAGAATGAACTCGCGATAGTCCAGTGGGTTAACGACATCGAGCACTCGCAGGCCGTCCGACTGACCCCAAACGACCTGTTGCTTGCCGATGCGCCAGAAGCTCTCCTGCCAGCGGGTGTCGAGATAGAGTTCCCGGATCTCGGCGTGCGCGCTGTTACCGTTGGGATAGGCACCTAGCCGGGATGCGTCATCAAACCTGAGACGTGCAATGCCGGTGAGACTATTGCCGTTCGCCCAGCTGACATCCAGACGTGGCATCAAAGTGGTCTGCAGTTTCTGCGTCGTATCCTGACTGCTGTTGTAACTCCAGTTCTGGGCCAGAGTACCGGAAAACTCCAGATGCTCTCCATCCGCCAGGGCGCCCGGGGAAACGAAAGGTAGTGCTACAAGCAAAGAGAGTCGAGGAAAAAACAGCGCACGTCCCTGTGTCGCTGATAGTCGGAATAAGCTGTCCATGCTTAAAGTCCTCGCGGCAAATTCTGTTGCTCAAACACGTTGTCATTCACTTCGCTTGTGTAGTCCACATCGGAAAACTCGAATACAGTGCGATGCCCGGTTTGATGATTGGTGACTTCAGTTCGGTGTCGAGTCC
>JASBUV010000051.1 GCA_030147705.1 Gammaproteobacteria bacterium | reverse complement strand
CGGATTGGGTGAGTCGATCATAAGCTCCATCGGCTACGGGCGTGAATGTGAGGTAGAATGACTACCCTGACTGTTACTCTAGCCAAGTAATCTAACCAAGATAGCGCGGTATGTATATTCCTTTGCCAGCCCAATTCCTGTATTTGCTCCCAATTCAAATCAATCTGCCCTGACATGCCCAACTTTACTGCAATCGTACACGCCGAGAATGGCGAGGACTGGCAATGTTTCGAGAATCCGGAATCGGTCATCGTCGCCTTTACTCCTGCGGAGGTTCGTAAGGCATTACAGCACATTGATGAATTGAGCACAGAGGGCTTTACTGCTGTTGGCTATGTGAGCTATGAAGCCGCAGCAGCATTCGATGCAACTTTTACTACACAGCAGACCGATAGACCGCTACTGAAATTCGGTATTTTCCGAGAATCATCGCGCTGGAACCCACCAGCTAATCCTCCCCCGCTAAACCTTACCTTGGCACCAGAGTTGGGAAAACCCGACTACGATCTCGCGATTTCCCGTATCAAACGCTCACTGGAGGCTGGCGATAGCTATCAGGTTAACTTTACTCAGCGCCTGCGTGGCCACTACGAAAGCAGACCAATAGATTTGTTCGCCGCGTTGATCGTGGCGCAGCCATCGCGCCATGCGTTCTTTCTTCAGGATGATAACGAAGCAATTTGTAGCGTCTCTCCCGAATTATTTTTCTCTCTCGCAGGCGATGACATCACCATGGAGCCCATGAAGGGCACGCGCCCCCGCGCATCTGACATCGCGAGTGACCAACAACTGCGGAAACAGCTTCTCGACTCCGACAAAGAGCGTGCCGAAAATCTCATGATTGTGGATATGGTGCGTAACGATCTCAGCCGTATCGCCGAGCGAGGTAGCGTGCAGGTTACTGAGCTGTTCAAGATTCTCAAACTACCAACTGTTTGGCAGCAAATCTCCGTAGTAAAAGCACGCACTACCGCGTCACTGCTGGAACTCTTTACTGCGCTTTTTCCCTGCGCTTCTATAACGGGAGCACCGAAGAAACAAACCATGTCCATCATCAGTGATCTGGAACGCAGTCCACGGGGGATTTATACCGGCGCGCTGGGAGTCGTCAGGCCAGGGCGTAACATGCATTTCAATGTCGGCATACGTTCGCTGCACCTGGACTTGCCAAGCGGTCACGCCAACTACGGAACCGGAGGCGGCATCGTCTGGGATTCGCAAGCCAATGAAGAGTGGCAGGAAACCAGAGTCAAGGCACAGCTGCTCGAGAATACAGACAGTTTCTGGCAGCTGTTGGAAACCATGGCTTACTCACCGGAAACCGGCATTGCCTATATTGATCAACATCTGGCTCGCCTGCACGATTCCGCTCGCTATTTCGATATCAAATATGACCAAACGGCGTTGCGCAAACTGCTCTGCGAATTCAGGGCAGATACTCACCAACGATTGCGCTTACTGGTGAATCATTTGGGAAAGATCACGCTGGAGTCTTCTCCGCTCGTGCAAAGTGATGAGCCAGTGAGATTGTCATTCGCACAGCAGGCCGTGCATTCGGGTAATGTGTTTCTGCACCACAAGACCACGCACCGACGGATTTACGAACTGGCGAAAACCGGAATCGGCCCCGACACTGATGATGTGATTCTGTGGAACGAGCGCGGGGAGATTACCGAAACAACAATCTATAATCTGTTTCTGGAATTTTCGGGGGAACTCCTGACACCGGCCCAGAGCAGCGGATTGCTTCCCGGCACGCTGCGTGCTCACTTGCTAGCCACAGGACAATGCGATGAAGCTGTGTTGACCCGGCAGGACGTACAACGTGCCGACAGAATTCTTGTTGGTAACAGTGTACGCGGGCTACGCGAAGCGACAGTTACCAGTTATTGAATCCACGTACAAATTGCAGGCAAGCAATGATTGCCAGCACGAGTGCGAGGAGATGGTTGACGATCCGACTTCCTTCATCAAGATGTGTCTTCAGATAGTCACTTGCCAACACAAAACCATAGAGCGCCAGCACCTTTCCAAACCAGACCCCGGCGAGATACGCGAACAGCAACTCACCGATATAGTTGAATCCAAGAGAGCTGCTGGTCAGGGTAACAGCAAAAATCCAGAACGGGATGGCTTGAGGGTTGATCAGCGCGATAAACAAACCGCGCTTGACAAAGGAAGGCTCTGTTTCGTCGCTGCCATTCAGGACAGGATGGGTTTCATGAATCCAGACATAGACAGCGAGCGCCAGAAAAACCGCGCCGACGATAAAGTAAACACTGGCGTGGTCAGTGATGAAGCGACTGATGACGACACCGAACCAGATTGCCAGTAGTGCCTGTCCAGTTTCTACCGCTGCCGCGGCAATCGATACTTTAAGCGCACCACCGACATGGTGATCCACGGTAGTTTTGATGACAGTCAGATTGATTGGCCCGAAGGGTAGCGTAGCTATGAAAGACGTCACCGTTGCCACAAGAAAATACCAGACAGGATTTTCCGGACTCACTGATAACCCTTCGCCTGCAGGTTGAACAATGTGGCGTACTGGCCATTACTCGCCAGAAGCTCTTCGTGACTCCCTTCCTCGAGTACCTCTGACTTCTCCAGCACGATAATGTGATCGGCCATGCGCACGGTCGAGAAGCGGTGAGAGATGATGATGGAGATTCGATTCGCAGTCAGGTCGCGGAAATGCGCGAAAATTTCGGCTTCTGCCCGTGCATCGATAGCCGCTGTAGGCTCATCCAGAATCAGGACATCCGCCTTGCTGCGCATGAAAGCACGGGAGAGCGCAATCTTCTGCCACTGTCCACCCGAAAGCTCTTTACCATTCTTGAACCAGGTGCCCAACTGGGTCTTGTACTGATCGGGAAGGTCTTTGATAAACACATCAGCCATGCCCTTGCCAGCCGCACTCCGTATCTGGCCTTCATCATCCAACTCTTCCACATCGCCGATGCCAATGTTTTCACCTACTAACATTTGATATCTGGCGAAATCCTGAAAGATCACGCCGATGCGTTGCCGCAATGCATCGATCTGCCACCGCTCGAGTTCGAGCCCCTGGAAGTAGATTTTTCCTTCTGTTGGGGTATACAGGCGCGTGAGCAACTTGATCAAGGTTGTTTTACCACTGCCATTCTCGCCAACGATCGCCAGTGATTCACCCGCCTTGATATGAAGATTGATCCGATGCAGCGCCGGTGTCTTGCTCCCCGGATAATAAAAACTCACATTCTCGAATCGTATGCCATCTTCTGGATTGGGACCTTGTGTCAAGTCGCCCGTTTGTTCCGGAACCTTGTGATCGAGATACTCGGTAAGATTGGAGAGATACAGATTGTCCTCATACATGCCATTGACTGCAGTCAGGCTATTGGTCACTGCATTCTGGCCCAGTCGAAACTGCGCGATGTACATGGTCATCTGCCCGATGGTGATCAGGCTTGCGATCGCGGCGAAGCCCACCCATCCATAAGCAAAGTAAAAGGCGGCGCTGGCCAGTAGCCCCAGCACGTACCCCCAAAAGCCACGGCGCAGAACCAGATTTCTGTCTTCCTTATAGATGTTGCGGAAAATATCGATGTAGCGCTGCAGGAAGAGTTTGCCCAATTGCAGTAGCTTCACTTCTTTCACGCCATCTTCACGGGTCAGAACCATTTCCAGATAGATCTGCATACGCCGCTCTGCGGAGCGACGACGATGAATGCGAAACGCTTCACCGGAGAATCTGGCTTCTGCCACAAACGCAGGCACGCCTGCTGCAGCGAGTAATAACACTGCCCACGGGGAAAACTGCCAGAGAAAAAGTGCGATGGTGACCAGCGC
>JASBUV010000048.1 GCA_030147705.1 Gammaproteobacteria bacterium | reverse complement strand
ACCCCTTACTGGGTTGGTCTCAGGGCCATTACCTTATTCAGGAAGAAAACGGCGTCCGTTCGATAAACTCACTGAATCGGGACCCGATCACTGCTGTACGTGCTGTTTCAAACATCCCCACTACCCTGCGTCGGGCGCCACGACTGATTGAAGCCCACACTGAGGTTGCTGATGGCATCGTCAGTGTGCCGCGAGGGTCTGCGACAGCAACAGAAGAGGCGATGACAGTCGAGCAGTTCAAAGACGCTATTCGCTCATTGCTTCCTTAGGGTTTGCGTCAACACTCGCTGAGGCTAACCATCATTGGCGCAGCGCGTGGGTAACGCCATTCACCGGCAGTCCGGAAGCAACAACACGGAAATAAACCCTGTCTTCTTCAAGCGCCAGCCGAAAGGCCGGGCTCATGTAAATCTCTCCCGAAGAACCCTGCGCTTGTGGCCCCATAAGTGAGTGCACGATCGGATCATTCAGTTCAAAGTGCTCATCACTGTCAATCAGCAAACCAAGGGAGTACAGCTCGGTTGTATTGGCTGTTGAATTGAGAGCCAAGGTATACCGAAACAGATTCTGCACAGGGTTGATCTCAATCTCGCCGCTAATCTGCAGTTGGCCTTCGTTGAGGTTTACCGGAAAGCGTTCTGATTGAGGAGCCTGACCATTGACCAGCGCGGGCGTGGTGGGTGGTGCCTGTCGCGGACCCTGCGCTTGTTCCCACGCATAAGCAATAGCCAACAAGTGTGCATCATCGAGAAATCCGCCGAGCATTTCCATCGCCACCGGAATACCAGCATCATCCAGCCCCAAAGGTATAGCTATTGCAGGCAGTCCTGAGTTTGCGGAGAGACTGCAATTATTGCCCGGCTGCGCATTGCCGATCATCACTGGCTGCTCTGCGATCGGTGGGTAGACGATGCCGTCCAGATCGTTGTCTTGAATAATGCTGTGCAATGCGTCTCTTAGCGCAACCCTGGCCTCCAGCGCCTCCGCATACCCGTCTGGATCGCTCACGGAAGCCTGACTGCGTTGCAAAACCCCTTGCACTGCCTCGTGATACAAACCCTGATCGACAATGTCATTCAGATTGCTGATTTCCTGACTGAGGAACAAGGCGAGGTATTGATGCAGGTCTGGCTTGAATTCGTGCCCGATCACACCGGAAGCGCCAATCAGGGGAAGCAAATCTGAGGTATCGAGAGACACAATCTCCGCGCCATTTGCGGCGAACCAATCCAGCGCGTCATCCACGGGATTGCGCACGCCACTGCTTGCCTGGCTCAGATAGTTGTCGAGCCGACCCAGCCGAAGATCGCTGATGTCGACGCTGCCAAGCGCTGAGCGAAAGTTTGGTATCTGGCTCTGTTGCAGAACCCGGGTTGCTGCATCGGCGGGATCCTGACCTGTCGTTGCATCGAGAACAATCGCCAGGTCTGCAACGCTTCGCGCGAGTGGGCCGCCCACATCCTGCGTATGGGACAGCGGCATGATGCCATGGATGCTGCTCAGCCCTTTGGTAGGTCGCAATCCAACCAGGTTATTGAAAGCAGACGGTATCCGGATCGAACCACAGGTATCTGAGCCCATACCGATTGCAGCAAAACTGGCCGCAACTGCTGCTGCGGTGCCACCGCTGGAGCCACCCGGCACTCTGCGCAAATCATAGGGGTTGCGCGTCTGCCCCAGCAGGGAGCCAATAGTGGTAATGCCATAGGCGTATTCATGCAGATTGGTTTTCGCGAGAATGATTGCTCCTGCGGCAATGAGCTGATCAACCTGCGTCGCATTGCGATTCGGCACAAAGCCTGCGAGGGCGATCGATCCGCCTGTGGTCGGCATGAAGGTAGTGTTGTAGTTATCTTTCACGACGATTGGTATGCCGTGCAGCGGACCGCGAACAGTTCCAGACTCACGCTCTGCATCCAGTCGCTCGGCATCAGCCATTGCTTGCGAATTGACCCGGACAATGCTGTTCAATGCAGGGCCTTGTTTGTCATAGGCCGCAATGCGATCGAGATAGTGCTGCACCAACTCCACCGAACTGACTTCACCACTTGTGAGGGCGGACTGCAGCTCAAGCAGTGATTTTTCAGCGACTTCAAATTGAGCGAACGAGAAGTTGCACACCAGGGCAACGAGAAATCCACTTAAGCGCATAGACCTTTCCCCGACTCGAAGTTGAATAGTTTCCCAGACTATAAACAAAAAAGGCATGATGATAACCATCATGCCCTTTCTTTCTCGCTGACGATTGTCGTCAGTTTGCTTATCGCCAAATCGAATTCAGCGATGCACACGCAATCAATCCGGCATGCGAGCGGCACGTATCTCGATTTCGATCAACCAGCCATCCACAACCAGTCCAGCAATCTCGACAAATGAGCGGACGGGCTTATTGGGATTTTCTGCAGTCCCGAAAAACTGCGCATAGCCTTCATTGAAGCCGGCGAAGTCGAGTCCATCCTCTCCGGAAACCGCAAAGGCGCGCACCTGAACGATATCACTCATCGACCAGCCTTGTTCCTCCAGCGTTGCCTTGAAGCGCTCAAAAGTATTGATGGTCTGTTGCTTCATATCTCCCCAGGAGCCATCCTCAAGAGGCCGTGCACCAGAGCCGCTGAGATACATCGTCTCAGCTCCGGGTGGAATCGTGATACTGGTGTAAAAATAAGTGCCTTCGTTGTTGCGGGTAATTTCCTGTGCGGATACCGCAAACGACACAATGAACGCCGCAAGCAGAATGAAAATCTGCTGCACTCTTCTGATGTTCGTCATGTTCTCTCCTCGCAATTGCATGCATGACTGTGAATAACATACCGGGCAGGCATGTGTGGAAAACTACTCCTGAAGCGCTGTTTCTGCTTCGGGCATATCTGACTTGATTGTATCGCCCAGAAAACGGTTGGTAATCAATCCGGTTGTGATCGCGCCGTTCACGTTCAAGGCCGTGCGCGCCATATCGATCAAGGGCTCAATAGAAATCAGCAGCGCCGCAACAGTAACCGGAAAACCCATCGCCGGCAGCACGACCAAAGCAGCATTGGTTGCACCACCGCCAACTCCAGCGATGCCGAAAGAGCCGATAGCGATAATAACCAGGAGACTCGTAATGAAGCCGAAATCGATTTCGACGCCCATGGTAGGTGCAACCATGACCGCGAGCATGGCAGGATAAATGCCTGCACAACCATTCTGGCCGATAGTCGCTCCAAACGACGCCGAAATGTTCGCGATGGGGGCCGGCACTTTCAGCTCTTCGATTTGCGCTCTGATCGTAAGCGGAATAGTGGCTGCCGAACTGCGGGTTACAAATGCGAATGTCAGCACTGACCAGACTTTCTCAAAATAGGTTTTAACGTTCATGCCGAGCAGCGAGATCATCAAACCGTGAACGACGAACATCAGAGCAATGGCGATATAGGAAGCGATCACAAAACCGATCAAGGTCACGATTGCATCACCATTTGAAGTCGCAATAACACGCGTCATCAGCGCCAGTACACCATAAGGAGTAAGGCTCATCACGATTTTCACCAGGCGCATGATCACAGCCTGAGTGGTATCAACAAATGCACTGATACGAGAACCGTGTTCCTTGTTCTCCTCGCTCACCAATAGTGCGGCGATTCCGAATAGCAACCCAAAGACAACCACTGCAATAATGGAAGTGTCCCGAGCATCGGTGAGGTCCAGGAAAATATTGCGCGGTACAAAGCTCACCAGTAATTGAGCAAGGCTAAGATCGGCAACTGAACCCTGACGCGACTCAAGGACTTCAGCGCGCGCCAGCTCGACAGCTCCTGCGGCGAGATCACCCGCATTCAGCCCGAACACTGACGCCATGAAAATGCCGATCAAAGCCGCAATCACTGTGGTGGCCACCAGAATGCTCACCACGGTACCACCGATCTTGCCGAGTGACTTGATCTCCTCGACACGGAGCACAGCCGCGATCATGGTGATGAGAATCAGTGGCATGATGATCATACGCAGGAGATTCACATAGGAGTTGGCAATGACATTGGTCCACTCGAGTGTTTCGTTGGTCACTTCAGTGGAATACCCAAATGCAAACTGCAGGTAGAACCCGAAGACACTGCCCGCAACCAGTCCCGCCAACACACGACGCGAGAGAGAGGTCTCCCGCCGCGCCATTTGAAACAGCAGACTGACAAGCGCAGTAAACAGAACAAGGTTGATAATGCTATACACAGACATACGGGTACTCCTGATTGACGGGTCAGCCTTTAATGGTCTTCGCTAGTAGCAGACCTGTAATCAGCCAAATGCTTTCGCAAATTGTTCGCTGACTACGCAAGTGGCGCCCGACGTTATTGTTAGAATTTCTACCCCAATTTTCGGAATTCGAAATCAGTTACCTGACAAGGTATTGATATAGGCAACGACGTTCCTCATCGCCTGCTCATTTGGCAATGACTGTGCCATCGTCATCATTTGCTGTCCGTAGGTGTCGCCCTGCTCATTACCGCGAAAGCGCGCCTTGAAGTTTTTCAGCTGAGTAAGCAGATACCAGTCATTTTGTCCGGCCAGCTGCGGCGCACCCAGTGCCTCGTTGCCTTCGCCATCGGCGCCATGACAAGCGGCACAGCTTGCATAAAGTCGACGGCCTGCGTTTACATCACCGCTTATCGTGTGTTCTGCAGGTTTGTATTCCCAGCTACCCACCCACTCCACTAACTCGTCGATACTGGCATCGGTGAGCTTGGCAGCCATCGGTTGCATGGCGAGCCCTTCGATGTCCTGAGGGTGTCTGCCGCGCAATCCAGCGCGAAAATTTTCCAGTTGCCGACGCAGGTACCAATCCTCCATGCCAGCCAGGCGCGGCGCCTGCACGCCTTCATTTCCGATTCCATCTATGCCATGACAGGTAGTGCAGTAGCGATCGTCGTAGGGCTCACGCTCGGTTTCAGCCGCACTGATCAGGCCACTGAGCGGCATCAGCATCAGCACGGACACGAGCAGGTTTCTGGATCCATTCATCAAACAACTCCGAAGTACTAAATCTGCGTTACAAATCAACGGAACATGGTCTATCAATGTTAAGCCAGTTCGGCGCGAACACGCTGGTCCATGTCAGCCATCGCCCACTGCGCGGACATCACCGCGCTCTCTTGCCAGGCAGAGTGCATACTGACCTGATCACCGATCATGTAGTGGCGCCCGTTAACCGGTGCTTGCAGGGTGTGGTACAACTCTTCCTCTTCATGCGTCCAGCCAGCGCCAAAATTACGTGACCAGCGCGCCGAGCAGCCAAGCATATGATTCATGCGGTGCCAGGCGACCGTGATTGGCTTCTCCACCAGATTGCGGTATTCAGGATGTACTTTTTCACCGTCCGCCAGATGTGCCTCGATGCGCTCTTCCTGAGTCATCAATGTGTGATACATGCCCCCGCCGTAATCGTAAGCACCAAGAATCACGCCCTTCTCCTTGTGAATTCCTGCGGTCGGATACCAGATCTGACGAGAAGGATTGTTCATCCAGGTAATACCGCCATAGATGTCTTCGTCTTCCCAGAAACGGCGTTTGGCCTGGAACGCAGCCTTGTAGGCTTCGCCACGACGAATATATTTCAGCGCCCTGATGTATTGCTCGGGAAAATTATTGGGAATGCCTGTCATCAGATGCGACGGAATGCAGTTGAAACAATAATCCACATCGAGTGAGTGGCGCACACCGTCCTGATCATAGGCAATTTGCACACCGTCATCATTAACCTGCACGCCCGCAACCATTGCCCGGTAGCGAACATTGCTACCTACATGATTGAGATAGCCATCGATGATCTTGTCCATGCCTCCGACTGGCTGCATAAGAATTGGCCCGGTATCGCCTTCATTAGCGTTAATCAGTCCTCGGCCCAGGCGCGTCTTGAGCAAGTCGCGAAAAGCGATGATGTCTTTCTGCGTGCCGTGTTTGAGAAAACCACCCTCGGCGTAGCCGGCGCGGAAACTGCCTGTATAGAGATGCGATTCGTTAAGATCACCGAAGCTGTCGATGATACTGAGTAATGTCTCGGCCTCACTCTCACTGAAGGGCTGATCCAGTTCCTGTTCGGTAAGCGCCTTGGCTAACAACTCACCCATAAAGCCCTTCAGATGAGTGGTGTACTCAATATTGCGCACAGGCTTGCCGCCCAGCATCGCATCGTCCTGCACGTAGCAGGTTTTGTTTTCATTGATAAAAACTTCGAGCTCGACACCCAGTTCCTTGCAGTAATGCAAGAGATTGCGATGCGTACTCGGAATGCGTGCTGCGCCAGCGTTGAAATACATATGAGGATCGTTATCGAACTCGCAATACTGACGATTGCCGATCTCATCGATCAGGTCACCGTTGCGCACGGTGAAGACGCGACCACCACAGCGATGGGAAGATTCCAGTATCGTGCACTCATAGCCCATTTTCTGCAGCTCGTAGGCAACAGTCAGGCCGGAGATCCCCCCACCGAGAACGGCGACCCGGCGCTGATTGCTACCGAGATTCAGAAGATCCAGATTAGCCGCCTTCACAGCGCCTGGCAGCAGACCGAGAGCGGTACCTGCGCGTAAGGCTGCGGCGGTTCCACCTGCGGCACCCAACAGATTCAAGAATTCGCGGCGCGTGACCGGTTTGGACATAACGGCTCTCCCTCAAGTCGGTCCTGTGGATTGTGCCAGTTCGCGTAATGGGCGACGCTTCTGACTTGTCGCTAGAGTATCATCTAGCAGGCGGAAAGTGAGCAAGTGTTCGTAACAAGAGGTTACGGATTCAGAAGTCTCTAGCTATCTGATCTTTCAGCCATTCCCGCGCTATCGACAATTCCAGATACCTGCAACTGGATCGCAACTGAGAGCGCAACTGGAGAGAGACTGAGAGAGAAGCGTAGAGATTAGCCGAGCGAGAAACGCGAAGAACAAGCGAGAGGAAATACATGACAGCGAAATATCCCGATCTTATCCAACGATTGCCCCGCTTCGAAGGCCCATTCGATGCCCATAAACTCACAGCCGAGAACTGCGATGTGCTATTCGCCAGCTACCCGGCAGGAACATGCATTGAAGAGCACAGTCATGAGACTGAGAATGTCGGCATAATCACGGCAGGTGCGCTACTGCTCACAATGGATGGGAAAACGACGCGCTACGCTGCGGGTGAGTGGTATCACGTACCTGCCAAAAAACCTCATGCCGCAGAGTTTTTGGAAGCAACCAGCGAAATTGAGTTCTGGTTCACCGAAACCTGAAACGAAAAAAGCGAGAGCAACAAGCCTGCCCTCGCTTTGAAGTTTCTCCACGCAAGCCAACTACTCGACAATTGCCTGACTCGCCAGCACCTGAAAATCCTGGCGGATGTTGATATGACCGTAAGGGCGCACCTGGGTCATGAGAATGCCTATTAGCTCATTCTCGCGATCGATCCAGGAGATAGTGCAGTATGCACCTCCCCAGTAGACAGAACCCTCTGACATGGGTGACGCGGCCTCACCTCGATCTTCGACAACCGCCCAACCAAGACCGAATCCCATTCCCGGACCGGGTAACCAGAGATCCAGATCTCCTGTGTGATTCTCCATCATCAGATCCAGCGTATTGGGAGACAGCAGGCGCGCACCATCCAACTCGCCGCCGTTCAGCATGGCTTGCTGAAAGCGCAGATAGTCATGCGGCGTGGATACCAGACCGCCAGCACCGCGATACACGCGCTTGTTCTCATTGTCTATCCAGCGGCTGCGATTACTGCCAGGGTCTTGCAACACGATCTGATTGTTGTCCGGACCAGGCGTGTATTGCGACATCAAGCGACCACCCTTGTCGTCATCAAGAAAGAAATGGGTATCGTTCATGCCAAGCGGGCCGAAAATTCTTTCGTCCATAAATTCTGCAAGTGTCTGACCGGAGATTACTTCGACCAGTCGCCCCACTACATCGGTCGCAGCACTGTATTGCCATTCTTCACCGGGTTGATAGTTCAGCGGCATTTTGGCCAGGCGCCCGATATATGACTCCAGGGTGTCGTTCGGCATGACCATCGCCTGGGATGCGTAGTGGCTCGTGTTCCCCATATAGCTATTGGCCATTCCGGACGTATGGGTCAGCATGTCGCGAATGGTGGCTTCGCGCGCAACCGGCACAAGGGCTCCGGAGTTACCGCTCGCATCACTGGTAGTCGAAACACGCTGGTCGGCGAAATCCGGAATAAACTTGCTCACCGGATCACGCAGCTGAAACTTGCCTTCTTCCCAGAGCATCATCAGGGCAACTGACGTGATTGGCTTGGTCATCGATGCAATGCGAAACATGGCATCCGGTCGCATCGCCTTGCGGGAATCCACATCCATGAATCCCTGCGACTCGAAATGCACGACCTTGCCCTTGCGCGCAACCAGCGTGACGACACCGGGTACCAACTTGTCATCAATATATTTCTGCATGGCGGGTGCGATGCGTTGCAGGCGATCCGCACTCATGCCGACCGATGCCGGATCAGCCATCGGCAAACCGGGATCAGTATTCTGCGCGAAGGCGAGTGTGGTGGTTGCAAACAAGACAGCACTGCCAAGAAACAAAACGGGTTTGATTGTGGAACGAAGTGATGAGGCCATGGAGTAACTCCCCTGTCTGGCTATTCTTATTGTATTTGAAAACAAGAGGATCACTGCTCCATTAATGCAGTGATCCTCTAGTTTTTACGCAGAATAGCAGGCTTGCGGGAAGTGTCCAGCGGACGCGGATCAGTAAGTCGGGGAAGACAGTTAGTGCGACTCTACGCCTTCTATAGCCAGGCCACCAAAGTCACTGCTGAAGCCGTCTTCGAATCCATCGTCGTAAACGGGCGTCGCGCCCTCGTCTTCCATGCCGAACGAAAAGCCGAGTAACGCAGAAACACCTGCGGCTGCCTCTCGTCGCTGCAGATAGGCCTCGCGATAGAACAGGTAGTTGTCACCGATAACCAGATCGTCAAAAGTCAGGACCGATGCCCGATAGCTGGTCACCTGTGCGATGCGCAAGCCGTTTCGGGTTGCGATATCGTCCACGGAGTTTAGTGGATCAATCAGCGTATCGATACCCAGACCGAACGCATCACGCACGGTACTGGGTCCGAGCAAGGGCAGCAC
>JASBUV010000183.1 GCA_030147705.1 Gammaproteobacteria bacterium | reverse complement strand
CCACCCTGCTGGCCCGGACGCCGCCGGAACCGGCGCCAATTACGAAGAAATCATAGTCAAATTCGTGTTGTGAAGTGGTCAAGTCCTTGCCCTTTTCCTTTATCCTGTCGCAGGGATTACTACTGCAGGAATGACTCGTTGCTGCGCGTTGTGCTTGTGAATAGTGCCAGTGAACAGTGCTGGTGAACGTTTCATGTGATTAGTTCATGCGCATTATGCCGCACTCGGGGACCGAGAGACACTCAAGCGGCACCCAAGAGAGACATCCATTAAGGCATCACATAGACACAAGAGACACAGAGAGAATGCAGGAAAATCTCTTTATAAATCATGCAGATTTGAAGGAATTCGAAACTCACGCCTTAGCGGATGACTGGATCAGGGAGTATCCTGCGTTCCTGTCTGCCTCAGAGGCATCTCAGTTACTCCAAGGCCTGATTGCTCATATTCCCTGGCGGCAGGATCAGATTCGGATTGCTGGTGTGCAGCGGCTGGTTCCTCGCTTGCAGTGCTGGATGGGAGATGCTGGCTACGGCTATTCTGGCTTGCGCTTACAGCGCGAACCCTGGCATGAACTGGTCAGCCCTCTCAAAGACCGGATTGAAGAGCTCACCGGGGCACAATTCAATTCAGTCTTGCTCAACTATTACCGAAACGGTCAGGACAGTGTTGCCTGGCACGCGGATGACGAGCCGGAACTGGGGCGAAACCCGCTCATTGCTTCGTTGAGTCTGGGCGCTGAACGCCCTTTCGAGCTGCGACCCAAGCCTGGATGCCCTGGCGGCAAATGCCGTTTGCGGCTTCGAAATGGCTCATTACTGCTTTTGGGAGATACACTCCAGCAGCACTGGATGCACCAGCTGCCGAAGCAGCCAGGTCTGGATGAGCCCAGAGTCAATCTCACTTTCCGTTGGGTCTGTGAGTAGCCGGATGCTCAGGTATCAGGCAGTCATCTCAGAGTCAGGCAAGGGTGTTCAGGAGTTTTATCTGAAACTGGAGCGTAGCAAATGAGCCGTCTGAACGCGGCTTGAGTGAAGTCATCATGGATCGATTCGATATCAGCATCATTGGCGGTGGCGTGATCGGACTGGCGGTAGCCAGAACCCTGAGCACTGATCTCCGATTTGCCAACAAAAGCTTCGTCATACTTGAGCAGGAAGCGCAGTTTGGTCAACACATCAGTAGCCGCAACAGTGAAGTCATCCATGCCGGCATCTACTATCCCGAAGACAGCCTAAAAGCTCGACTGTGCGTGCGCGGCAAGGCCCTGCTCTATGACTATTGCCAGAAACATGACATTGCCCACAAACGCTGCGGGAAGCTGATTGTTGCCTCTGACAAGGAACGCGACGCACTTCTGGCCTTGCAGCAACAAGCATTGCGCAATGGCGTTTCTGATCTGGAGCTACTGACAGCGGCTGACGTGCGCCAGCGCGAGCCGGATATCAAATGCGACCTGGCACTCTTCTCACCGTCATCCGGAATCGTCGACAGTCACCAGCTGATGGCGACGCTGCTGCACGAGAGTGAAGCAGCCGGTGCATTGTTTGCCAGACAAACCCGCGTCAGTGGTATTGAGTTTACCGGTAAGGAATTTCTAATCGATACAGTGAACACGGCCGAATCCGGTGCTGAAAATTACCGGTTCGCTTCAGCAGCGATTGTGAACTGTGCAGGACTGTTCGCGGATAAAGTATTGGCGATGTTTGACGGTGCTGATCAATCGCGATTGTCCACGACGCAAAGACCTGCGATCCATTTCTGCAAAGGCGATTATTTTTCCTATACGGGAGCAGCCAGGCTCAATCATCTCGTCTATCCGATGCCAGAGGCCAATACAGTCGGCCTCGGGATTCATGCCACAATCGATCTTGGTGGGGGTATCAGGTTCGGGCCTGACGCTGAGTATGTGGAGTCACTGGATTACGATATCGACGCGCGCAAGAAAACCACCTTCGCTAACGCCATCCGCCGTTATCTGCCTTCTATCAAAGAAGATGATTTGCAACCCGCCTATTCCGGCATCAGGCCGAAACTCAGCGCGGCAGGCGAAGCAGCACGAGACTTCGTGTTGCTCAATGCAGCAGGCTATGAGCTCGGTACTGATAACTCCAGAGTCATTCATTTAATGGGTATCGAATCTCCCGGCCTGACCTCCAGCCTGGCCTTGGCAGAAATGCTTGCTGATAGATTGTCATTGGAGTGAGCTGATTTATCGAATCTCAAGTTTATGCTTTGTGGACCTCGGGGACGCAATAACCATCAGAGCGATAGATAGCTATATGGAATTACGCAGTTTCAGTCGCAAGTGCCTGCTGATTCTCGATTATCTCCAGCAATGCTTGCGCCCCCTCCTCAAACTGCACGCCAAAGCCCTGCTGACACAATCCCGGAACAGAACCCGCAACAGGGTTTAACAGCACTACCCTGCCCGTTACCGCATGGCTCTCACGTAGAAACTCGAGTTCAAGAAGCAGGAACACACAGCGCTGTAATTCAGGGAGTACTGTATCGGGAATAAACAGACCGCCGTTAGCAACGAATGGCAGGTAGCGGGAAAGCAACGCGTCGCGAGTGGCGATTTTGATTTGCAAGAACCGGTTCACGGAAAAAGGGCTGTGTTCACTTGTCAGTTCCTTTGACAGCTTGTCTATCACGAAGCGCAATCCTTTGGAGTCGTATTTGTCTCGCGAGTATCCCCGTGTCACAACAACGAAGTGTCTTGTTTACAATGCGATCCAGCACAACACATACGATAGCCAGCCATTTATAGTCGCATTATCGTTACTGGTCCGAATCCGAATTCAGATGCAGATGGATTTACTGTTGCGTGATCCGGAGACTGTTAACTGCGTAACGAAGGCGATCGACCGCGCTTCTCCAGTTTCCACAATAGTGATTCAAGTACGAGCTGCGGATTTGGGTTTGCGCCGCTGAGTAGCTGTCTGCGTGCCACGAGGCACTCTTCGTACTGCGTCAGCAATTGTCGCGTTGCATTGGTGTTCTCTCGCTGCTTGTCTCTGGAGACTTTAGTCGCGCTATAGATCAGTGTAGACAAAAACTGGGAAATTGCATCAACTGCGGTGTGAGCCCCGATTTTCATGCCGACACTCACGGCATATTCCGGAGTCTGTTTGCCGGCCACCAGTTGTGAGAGTGCCTCATCGAACTCTCGTCGCTCCTGCAGTTCTCCGGAATGCGCGAGTTCGAGAGCTCGCATGGGTCGGCAACCTACGGTAGCAAGCAGCGCAGCGGCGTCATCGTCTTCCTGCAGATAGCCTTCGAGCCAGCGCGCGGATAGCTCAAGATCCGGCATCGCCAGACTGATGCGCTGGCACCTGCTGCGGATGGTTGCCGACAGATAGCCCGGCAGTTCACTTTCGAGCAACAGGAAAGTATTTTTCGTGGGCTCCTCAAGGGTTTTTAGCAATGCATTCGCAGCTGACTGATTCATGCGGTGTGCATGAGAGATAACAACGATTTTGGCAAT
>JASBUV010000020.1 GCA_030147705.1 Gammaproteobacteria bacterium | reverse complement strand
CCGAGCCATCGCTGGTTTATCGATGGGTGGCTTCGGTGCCTTGTCGCTTGGACTACGTCATGCGCGCTTGTTTATCTCGCTGGGCAGCACGAGCGGAGCCTTGAGTCACGCCCGTACCATCGCGGCGGCGATCCGGGCTGGTCAAGCAGTCACTACAGCTCGCCCGCCGGAGCCAAGCAGTTCGGCGTTTCGCGATGCGGATGAACAGATAGCGCAGCTGATTGCGATTGAAGGGTTTGGCACGCAGCAGGAGCGCACGCCAGCAGGTATCGCTTTCGAAACCGCTGAGCAAGCTGATGCCTACGACCCTTTCGCTATTATTTATGACGTACCGCGCAGCGCTATGCCGCACCTCTATCTGGATGCTGGCACCAGTGACCCGCTCATCGCTGACGCGCGAGAACTCGCGCAACTGCTGATGGTCAATAATGTGCCCTTCGACTACCGGCAAGGAGAGGGTGGGCACACTGCGGCCTACTGGCGCCAATCGATCGCGCCGATGATGGCGGTTCAGAATGAAGTAATGCAGAAGGCATTAGGGCGACGTTGACTCATTGTGGTCAGCACATCGTTTGTGCGGTGCGCTTTTGACGGTCGCTATCAGATTGGCTTGCCTTTAGAATCTGGGCCTGGCTCAGCTGCTAACGTGGGCGAACGTTATTGCGAATGTTGTGGCAAGAGTGCTGGTTCACAGTCAGCCATGAACACTGTGGATACATAAAATGGATTTCGTGAATAGTCGAGGATAAAGAATGAGTGCCACCGGACAGGTCTTGTCAAAAGAACAGGTCGCTGAATTTCATGAGCGAGGTATCCTGATTGTCGATTTCGGATTCGATCCAGCGATGCTGGACCGCATCATTGAAAAGGTCTATGAACACTATCCCGAGGATTTTCGAGCTGGCCGCGTTCCCAATGGACGCGTTCAGGATGCCTGGAAATATGTGGACGAGGTGCGTCAGTTAGCGAGCAACCAACAAGTTCACATTGCGTTGGAGCAACTCTTCGGACGCAAACCCTTGCCATTTCAGACCTTGAATTTTCCCATCGGAACCGGACAACGGGCGCACTCGGATACTATCCATTTCAGTACCATGCCTGACGGTTTCATGGCAGGGGTGTGGGTCGCACTCGAAGACATCGATATGGATAACGGGCCGCTCATCTATTACCCGGGCAGTCACAAACTGCCTTACTACAGCATGCAGGATCTCGGTTTGGAGGCGGGCTATCAGCAGTATCCTCAATACGAGGAAGCCGTTGAGAGTCTGATTGCCGAGCATGGCTACACGCCAGAATACGGAGTCGTGGCCAAAGGCCAGGCCATCATCTGGCATGCCAATGTTCTGCACGGTGGGGCTCATCAACGAAACATGTCCCGTAGTCGACATTCCCAGGTGACGCATTTCTTTTTTGAAGGCTGTAAATACTATACGCCGATGGAGAGTGCGCCTGGCAAAATAAAATACCGCGATCCGCTCTGGATTCCAGAGCTGGCGGAATTCTCATTGCCGGAAAATGATCATATCGTCAAACGTGCATTCAGGCGCGTGGCCAGAAAATTCACTCGCTAGTTCAAATCGGCACTCAAGTCAGTTGGATGCGAAAACAAACAGGGGCGACATGGCACCTATGCTGCGAGTAACTGACGCCCTATGCAGAATAGGTCGCCAGAGCACTTTCTCCATCAAGAGTTTCACTCTCAATCGCGGCGAGCACTGGTGCGTGTTTGGCCCGAATGGGTCAGGCAAATCTCTGCTGCTAAAACTGCTCAGCGGCGCCATGCGCGAAGCGTCGCTCTATGTGACAGCTGAAGCGGGCTTCGATACTCAGCGCGATATCTATCTGGTTTCTTTCGAAGAACAACAACGGCTTTGGCAGCGAGACAATCGACTCGATATCAGCGAATACAGCGAATCCGCCAAAGACGAAGGTACGACAGTTCAGGCATTGCTCGAATCGGCCCGCTCTGCGACCGATACAGACCAGCACAAGATAGTTGAACTGCTAGAGGGTTTGGACCTGCTGGTCATGCGCGATCGCGGTATTCGCTACCTTTCCTCCGGGCAGGTGCGAAAAGTGCTATTGGCGCGTGCTCTCTATGGCGTCACTGGCCAGCGTGGAGGGCTACTCGTGCTGGATGATCCACTGGAGACCATTGATCGCCAGTCCCGGCAAAAAATCCATGCCTACATTGCTCAGCATCTTGGGGCAGGCTTCGCGAGTCTGTTTCTCTGCCGGCGCGCTGCCGATATCCCTGAATGGACGTCGCATCTGGCGGTAATGGGTGATCTGCAACTGCTGTCGGCAGGGTCGCGAGACGCAGCGTCTGTGCAATCCCTGATTGCTGAACTCGCCAATATCCGACCGGATTTGCCAGAGTCACTCCCGGTTGCGTCACTCTCGGTTGCGTCACTTTCGCGTCCTGAGCGCGATGACGATATTCTGATCGCATTACGACAGGTGTCTGCGGCCTACTCGGGCAAAGCTGTGCTGGAAAACATCAACTGGATTGTCAGGCGTGGGGATCATGTCTTGCTGGAAGGGCCTAATGGTTGTGGCAAGTCGACGCTGCTGAGTCTCATCGATGGCGACAATCACATGGGATATGGCCAGGATGTCAGTGTGTTCGGCAGGAGAAAGGGCAGCGGCGAATCGATCTGGGAATTAAAGGCAGGATTCGGGGTCGTTTCCAATGAGTTGCACAACAAATATGTCAAAGGTTGGCGCGTGCTCGATGTCGTCGTATCGGGTTTCTACGACTCTGTAGGGCTTTACGATGACAGCGGCGCATCAGAAATCGAATGTGCCAGAGCCTGGCTCAGCGTGATGGCTTTGGATGGTCTCGCGAAACAGCACTACCACGAATTGTCATTTGGGCAGCAGCGGTTGGTGTTGCTGGCTCGGGCCATGGTCAAAGAACCCGCAATACTCATTCTCGATGAGCCCTGTGTAGGGTTGGATGACTATCACCGCGCGATGGTGCTCGGGCTACTTGACCGAATCGCTGCACAAACCTCGACTCAGCTGATCTACGTGTCCCATGTGATAGGTGAGCAACTCGCCTGTATCAACAGGCGGTTCCAGTTTGTTCCGACTGGGTCAGGGACCTATACCCTGGTTGAAGGGGCGCTGGCGACGGACTGAATCAGGTGCGTATATAGTTTTCCAATTGCTCTATCGTTGCCTGCTGATCGCTTATCACGTCTTTCACCAAATCGCCGATCGAAATAACTCCCTGCACTAGATCGCCATCCAGAACCGGCAGATGACGGATGTGGTTGTCGGTCATGAGGCTCAAGGACTCGTTGACCGAGTGCGCTGGCGATACGGTGATAACCGGGCTGGACATGATCTGGCCGACCAGTGTATCTCGCGAGGCTCTGCCTTTCAGGATGACTTCGCGAGCGTAATCGCGTTCTGAAATGATTCCTTTCAGTGTTTGATTCTCCATGACCAGTAGCGCGCCGACCTGACGATCGGCCATCATCTGAATAGCTTCGAATACTGTGGCATCTGGCGCTATCGACCAGATCTCTGAGACGTTCTTCTGGTTCAGTATCTGCTGTACTGTATGCATCTCTCACTCCTGTTGGGAGTGACGGCATCTAATTCACCCTGGTAATTGTAATCCCTGCATAGCCGCTGTTATTGGCATACGCGAGATGATTGTCATTGACGAACAGGGCAAGTTTGCCGTCACAGGTTGCGACGAATTGATAACTACCACTGCTATCATTGCGCTGAAGATCGCTAACGCCCACCAGACTGTCCGTCTGGCAGCGTGGCTGATACAGCATCAGCTCAAACCACTGATGGGAAGTAGAGCGCCGGAAGTGCCCAAGCCAGGCATAGGGCATCTCGCTGTTCGCGAATCCCGATTCATCCAGGCGTTCACCATTTTCGTTGACTGCTATGTGACTATCCAGCCAATGATTCAACAACACAATATCGAGTTCATACTGACTTCCGGTCTGGAGAATGATGCCGGAATCGAAATCTGCTTCACGAGTGAAGAAGTGCAAGTGTCTGGATTCGCCGTTAGCCAATGTCACGCCAGCCCTGGAATCCATAACAGATGGAGGGACGGCGAGACAGGCGGTCAGCGTGCCAGCCATAGGCAGGATGCGCAGAATCCGTTTGCTTCGGTCAGTGAGTACTCTCAATCGTATACCCGTAGTTGTTGATCAGCAGCTCCGACCAGTCTAACGCGCATGAGGAAAAGCTCCAAATCTGCACGTAGCGATGCCAATCAGGCAGTGAATTCCCTTAATTCGCGCAATACACTCTATACTGGACACGTACACAGGAACGTGGAGTCATCCTATGAAAATCGCCATACTCGCCAACCGGGATTTCGCGGCCTGTTACGCGCTGAACCAACTCTTGCCTGAACTCTGCGAGCGGCACGATGTGCAGCTCATTCTGTCTTCCAGAACGAACTACAAGGCGAAGGAGAATGGCGAATCTCGCCTTGATGAATTACAGCACCTGGAAACAACCTGTCTCGATAGGGTAGATGATTTGCAATCCATTTCTCTGCCAGAGCAAGCGACGTATTGGAAGGGCTTTGTCCAGCTTGCTCGCAAATGCGGGCGTGAGCTCTGGATTTGCAACAAACTGAATGCCGAAGAGGAAATGGGTAAACTGGCTGGCTTTGCACCTGATCTGGTCATCTCGATCCGCTATTCAGTCATACTGCGTAGTGCCGTCCTCGCTATCCCCAAACATGGCGTGATCAATCTCCATTCTGGATTGCTGCCAGAATATCGAGGCGTGATGGCAACCTTTTGGGCCTTGCTCAATGGGGAACAGCACATCGGCAGTACCCTGCACTATATTGATGATGCGAGCATCGACACCGGCCGTATCATCGCTTGCAGTTCCATGCCTGTGCAGCCCGAAAGGTCGTACTGGTGGCATATGCTGGCGCTCTACGATGGGGGCTGCAAGACTATTCTGGATGCAGTCGGCCAAATCGCTGGCGGTCAACTACCTCAGACCCAGGCCCAGAAAGGAAAAGGCAACTACTACAGTTTTCCTGAACATGAACACTTGAGCGCATTTGAGGAAAAGGGCCTGAAGTTGTTTGACGATGATGATGCGCAGCGCATGAATCAGGTTTTCGGTATCTAACTTATTACGCAACGAGAAAATAAACCGAGCAGTCCAGCAAGTCTGGCACAGCTACCGATATTTCGGTATGGTGCTGAGTGCGCCGCAGGGATGGTAACACCACTTCTTTGGCCAACCCTGATGTGGGAAAAAATCAGACATCAACAAGGAAATCAGCAATGGCAGACATTGAGTTCTACACCAATCCACAGTCGCGTGGACAAATCGTGCACTGGATGTTGGAAGAATTGGGTGAGCCCTATGATATGCACATCATCGAGTACGGCGAACAAATGAAGGGCGCTGAGTATCGTGCCATCAATCCCATGGGCAAAGTGCCTGCGATTCGTCACAAAGGAGTCGCTGTGACGGAAGTTGCTGCAATCTGCACCTATCTGGCAGCGAGTTATCCTGCAAAAAGACTGATCCCTGAAGCAGGGTCCAGCAAGCTGGCCGATTTCTATCGCTGGATGTTTTTTGCGGCGGGTCCCATCGAGCAAGCGGTCACCGTGAAGGCGCTCGGCTGGACTACGGCTGAAGACAGATCACAAACCTTGGGTTATGGCAAAATGGAAGATGTGTATGCAGCTGTTGACCTGGCTCTGGCTAACGGACCGTTTATCTGTGGCGAAGAATTTACCGCGGTAGACGTTTACATGGGGTCTCAGCTTCGCTGGGGGGTGATGTTTGACATGCTCGAAAGTCGACCGAGCATTACAGAGTATGTGGCGCGGCTCGAAGCGCGACCTGCATTGCAACGCGTCAATGATTACATCAATTCCCTGACAGGATAATTTATCGCAAAAAAGGAAGAAAACAATGACAAAAACCTCTCCTTTGATTACTGCCACATTTGCTTGTGTTTGCCACCTGTTATCCACGAGTGGGCTCGCTCAGGAATATTCACCGCCGCGCATGGCCGATGGCAAACCTGATCTGACTGGCACCTGGAGCAACGCCTCAATTACCACATTGGAGCGTAATCCACGCTATGAAAGCCTCGTGTTGAGCGACGATGAAATCGCTCGAGCGACTCAGCAGCATCCTCAAAACGTGCGCCTTGCAACAGACGACAACATGGTCGCCGGCGAGCTGCCGGATGGAACGGATCTGGCCCGTGGCCGCGGCTACAATGCTTTCTGGATCGACCCTGGTACGGAGTTCGGCATTATCGATGGCGAGTACCGTACTTCCTGGATTATCGACCCACCTGACGGACGCATCCCCTGGTCCGAGCAAGGTCTGGAATTGCGGGCAGCGTTACAGCAGAAAAATGCGGGCTCCGATGGCCCGGAGGCTCGCCCGCTGGCGGAGCGCTGCCTGGGCACGAACATGCGGGTTGGGCCGCCGATGATTAACGGGCTGTACAACAATAACTACGAGTTCATCCAGACGCCTGATTACGTCGTACTGCGCAGCGAGATGATCAGCCATGCTCGCATCGTGAAGATCGATCAGCAACATCAGATGGGTGCGATCAAGCCCATGTTCGGAGAAGCAACGGGATTTTGGGATGGAGATACGCTAGTCGTTGAAACTACCAATTTTCACCCATTACAGGAAGAAACCAGTATTCCGCTCTCTACTGACGGCAGGGTGGTCGAGCGCTTTACGCGCGTGGCGGACGACAAGATCGTCTATGAGTTTACCGTCCATGATCCGCGTTACTATGAATCTCCCTGGAGTGGGGAGGCGAGATTCTTGCGTGCCCAAGGCAATGTGTATGAGTTCGCCTGTCATGAGGGGAATTATGCACTTGGTGCTATACTCGGTGGCGCCAGGCGACAAGAACTTGAGCCAACACCCTGAGCCTGGTGGGAACTAGCATTCTCAATCAACATTATCCGAATTGAGAATCACCTTTGAATTATTAAGAGTTAGAGCTGGCACTCTATAGCGTTGCGAGGGCAAGGCCAGAGCGCCCAGTTGTAAGTCTGCTTCACGAATGGGGAGAGTGATATGAAATCGTTGCAAGCACTGGTTTACTTGTTGATGGGAGTGATCGCGCTGTCCTTTCTGGTCAGCCCTGCGCAAGCCCAGGATCGGCTAGACATCGCCCAGGTGAAACCAGGCCTGCACGTGATCACTGGGCCGGGTGGCAATATCGGTGTCAGAGTCACTTCAGAAGGGGTGATTTTGATTGATGACAAGTTTCCCCAGGACTTCGAAGAAATCCAGAGTCTGGTGGCAACCGTTAGCGATCAGCCCGTGCGCTATATAATCAATACGCATCATCATGGTGATCATAGTGGTAGCAATGCAGCATTCCTGGAAGTTGCTGAAATCATTGCTCACAAGAATGCGCGTGAGAATATGGTGCGCGCAGACCAGCCAGGACAACCACCTATCGTCTATAGTCAGGAAACTTCGGTGTTTCTGGGCGGCGCCGAAGTGCGCGCCTATCACTTTGGAACAGGGCACACCAATGGGGATTCCGTAGTCTATTTCCCCGACCTTGATACCATCCATGGAGGCGATTTGTTGCACACAACCGCCCCATTTATTGATTATGCCAACGGTGGTAGCAGTCGGGGTTGGGTTGCCACGATCAATGGGTTGCTGACGCTGGATTTTGATACTGCTATACCCGGCCATGGCGAGATTATGGACCGTCGGGATGTGCTTGCGTTCCGCAATCAGATGGAAGCGGTAAGGCAGAGAATGGCTGACCTGATACGAGAGGGAATGACTCGAGATCAGGCTCCAGAAAATATCCAGACTCCTGAACTGAGTTGGACTCAGGCGGAAAACGGGTTATTCATGACTCGAAGTATTCCTGGTTTCTATGATGAGATCAGTCAGGAGATCGAGTAAAATCAATAACAAGTGTCATGCGGTACCATAGGGGGGATTGACACATGGTCGGAGAAGTCGACCTCGATAAGCTGCTAGCTCTTTTGCAGCCGGTGCT
>JASBUV010000285.1 GCA_030147705.1 Gammaproteobacteria bacterium | reverse complement strand
CGCTGGTGGCAACAGGGTTATTCGATACGGCATGACCCGAGACCTGGTGCTTGGAGTAGAGGCGGTACTCGCCGATGGCACTGTCATCAATGGCCTTCACAAACTCCGCAAGAACAACACTGGCTATGATCTCAAGCAACTATTTATCGGAAGTGAAGGCACTCTCGGCATTATTACCCGCGCAGTTCTCAAACTCTCCCCGCAACCAAACAGCCAGGCCGTGGCGATGTGCACCTGCAGTGATTTTGAGAAGGTCTCCAATTTGCTGGTGCATGCTCAGTCGACACTCGGTGCAAACCTGAGCGCCTTCGAAGTAATCTGGCAGAACACCTATCGACTGATCGATGAGTATGTACCCCACGCCAGCGTTCCACTACCTACCGATGCTGCTTTTTATGTACTCGTTGAAAGCATGGGATCACATGGTGAGCAAGACTTCGAGCAATTCTTGCAGATGCTGAACAGCGCGTCCGAGAAGGGCCTGATCGGCGAGGTGGTTGTTGCCGACTCCGAAAGCAAGATCAAGAGCCTTTG
This sequence comes from Gammaproteobacteria bacterium, assembly GCA_030147705.1. GTDB lineage: Bacteria > Pseudomonadota > Gammaproteobacteria > Pseudomonadales > Pseudohongiellaceae > UBA9145. Next base: position 9,514 of record JASBUV010000285.1, on the reverse strand, counting down.
GACCGTACGTGACGCAGCTGCCGAGATCTACCCTGGGGTCGGTTACATGCATACCTATGACGTCAGCCTGAATGTCAGCGACATGGGATATTTCGGCGAGGAAGTTGAGCGCCGCCTGCGAGCACGTTGGCCTGATGCCATTTTGGGATTGTTCGGACACATCGGCGATGGCAATGTCCACATCATCATTCGCGTAGGACCTGAGACGCGCAATTTGCACAAGGACATCGATGACATCATCTACGGGCTCATACGCGAACTGAACGGCGCAGTATCAGCGGAACATGGCATTGGCATAATGAAGAAAGACTATCTTCCCTACAGCAAGAGTGAGGAAGAAATCGCTTTGATGAAGTCGCTGAAAAACGCGCTGGACCCGACAGGGATATTGAATCCTGGCAGAGTATTCTGACTATGAAGGTATAGCCAGCAGCACTGAGATCTTTTACACGTGCTGATCGATAAGAATCGGATTGCCATCCGGATCTTCGATCACAATGGATCCCGGGCCCTGCCCATCCGGGTCTGTCTCATTCACGGGAGTAATGCCCTGCGCCTTTAACTTCGCCTGCAGTGCTCTGACATCCTCAAAAGACGGAAGCGTCTCACCTTCACTATTCCACCCGGGGTTAAAAGTCAGGATGTTCTTCTCAAACATGCCCTCAAACAAGCCAATAGTGCATTGTTCATTGCGCAGAATGAGCCAGCCCTGACTCTCATCACCGTGCACTTCGCTGAATCCAAGCTTCGTGTAGAACGCCTTGGACTCGGCTAGATTTTTAACTGCAAGACTCACTGAAAAGTTACCTAGTTGCATTGTGATCACACTCCTATTTTTTGAGAATTGCCGCGGACACCACGCTTACCAATAAGCCGACCGGGAAAATCTCTACGAAAGACATGGCGGCTCGGAAAGGAAAATAACTGTAGGCATCTGCAAACTCATCCATATCCGCTCGCAGATTCTGCAATGCCACCTCGTCGACACCATTTGCCTGTTGGGCAGCGATCACGGTATCAACATACTCGCTTGCAAAGCTGTAGTCAGTCAGGAACAGATAGAGCTCCCAACCACTCAAGTATGCCAAACTCGCTATCAATGAAATGGCCAAACCTACCCACAATCCTGTTGAAAAGCGTAGCACTCCCCCTTGCACCTCTTCACGGTAGCGAACTACCGCCACGTAGATCGCTGAGAACGCAATCAGCATTATCAAATAGCCGAGCCACTGGTAAGCGATGCCAAATACGATGGTGGCTATGATGCCGAGAATTGCTGTGCTGCCGCTCAACAGCCCATAGAACAATGTGTATCTGATCATATGATTCCCTCCCGAGTGGCGTAAACCTAGCACCAGGGGAGTATGGCGCGATCACCCTTTCGGGTGATTTTGACAGTTTTTGCGGCTTTTTTACTAATCAGGATGGATCAGGGAGTGAGTTTGAGGTCACGCGCCTTGCGAATTGCCTGACCACGCTGGGCAACGCCCAGCTTGTCATAAATACTCTTCAGATGAGTCTTGATGGTATTTATTGAGACATGAAGTGAAGTTGCCAACTCACTGTTCGACTGCCCTTCAGACAGCAGCGTCAACACCTCCAGCTCTCGACTACTCAGCCCCAAAGCATGCTGCGCTTTGACATTTGGGGTGAAAGATTCGGATGACTTTGTGGCGAAAAGGTTACTGCCTAACCACGTGCCCAGCGCTGTAAACAGCACACACAGCACGACGATGTAGGTTTCAGTCGAATAACGGCGCAGCAAATATTGATATTCGAACCACTGCAGCAAGAAGGCAGCGCCAGCGATTGACACTCCCCACAAGATAACTGGCCTGATATTCAGCTTCGTTCGCATAGCTCTACCGCTTGGACCATTGGGCCATCGCCGCTCGGTTCTGCGCATCAATACTGGCTTTTACTTCCGCCGCGATTTTGTCTTTCTCTTCCTGTGTGCGATGGTATTGCTTGTATTTAATGCATTGGCTCATCACTTTCCTGAGCGCATTCTGTTTGTCTGCGTGTGAGGTTTTCTCAAATCCGGCATGCCCCTTCTGATAACCAGGATGCTCTTTTAGCCTGACAATCGACTGGTTGGCATCACTGGCAGCATCCTGAATGGATTGGGCAAGCTCGATCTTCTGCAGACGAATCTTGTCGTCAGCCGGGTTGTCCTTGATCGCGTGGAATTGTTGCAGTCCAGTCACCACATCACTCATGCTCGTGAAAGGAATGATTACCCATGCTTTGGCACTGGCCTTGAATTCATCTGCCGTGAACAGGGTTCGGGAGGAAACCTCTTCCGCCGCCTTGGCCTTGTCTTCCTTCTCGTTCACAGCCAGCACCCGCTGTTCCGCTGTCGATTGTAGCTCAGACTTTATTGCTTGCTGCAAAGCCTCAATCGGCCCGCGCCTGTGCACTACACTACTTGAGTTATCCCCGGCAAACTGACTAAGCCATGCCGACACGGCAGTCTGAAGCCCCTTGAGCTGGGACTGATAGTCTTTCCGATTGCTCTCCACATACCCCATCATGCGCTCCATATGGGAAGCACTACCCTTGTTCTCATCGGAATCTTTCTTGCTCTCCCAGATGTCAGTCCGATATACCGCTTCGCGAGCCCAGTTGCAGGTTTTCAGCTGCGCATCGATTTGCTTCAACTGATCATCCCGGCGCGCAAACACGCCTGCATTGGTCTGCTGACTGAATTGCTCAACTGTCGGGAGAGCAACCTGCACTGCTGTAGCTTCTGCGGCGTCCGCGACATCCCAGTCTTCGTCTTTGCTGTCTTGCTCAACACGGGATTTTCCCTCTGCGGCTAACAGGGCTGTGTCGGCCAACTCGGCCTTCTCTGACTCGGCATTTTTAAGAATAAGCGCCAGGCTTTGCTGCTTCTGCGCGCTTGCTGCGCCAGAGTGCTGGTTGGCAGATTGCTGCCAATCAGCCGCAACCTCCCGAATTTTTTCGAGAGCGCCCTCGCACTGATTGCGAAAAATCACCAGAGTGTCCGGGGTAGTGATCTCTTTGGAATCCTGCGCTTGTTTCGCTGCCTCGACCTGAAACACTTCTTTCTCGAGCGCAGCTCTCAGGCGATTGTACTCATCCAGCACCGCAACCAGTACATCCCACTTGGGATCAGCGCTATCTGCATCACCGCCGCCTTCACTCTCCAGCCTGCTGCCAGCGGGAAGTGCCCGCTGCACAGTCTCTCCCTCAGCTGATCTGCCGCTCAGTTCCCTGTTGTTGGCTTCGGATGATGTAGTACTGGTGAGCTTGTCTTGCCGCAGTTGAACGGCGTTCTGAGTCGGGCTGCTATCTATCAACCCGCCTTTATTCGCGTGGGCATTGCTTTGAATGGAGACGGTGGAGGAATCTGAGAATTCTGCTAGTGAACTATCTGTGAATGTTTTTAAGCGAGTGCTTTTTTCAGAGTGCGCAGCTGGCTGGGAGTTCGCTTTGGGTGGTCGCCGATCTTTACTTCGCATGTTGAGGCTCATTGCTGGAATCGCATCGGATCACCTTTACACCTATCGGTTTGGGCGAACACTAGAAGCGAGTATAAGAAGATTCTTACAAGCGTCAATCGGCGAAAACACCAGGCTGCCCTGCTTCCGACACCTCTACCACGAAATTCATGCACACCAGACAACACTGTACATCGGAAAGATTCAAAAGACTTCATGCTATTGGGACAGAGCCGGATTGAGAACAAGCCAGCGCCACATGAAGTTTGTCAGGCGAGAGCAATCAGGAGTGCAAAAAGAATAAGGGGTGTTGAGAAAGGGGGTGTTGGGAAAGGGGTTACCGGAGCCGCTATTCGTCGCTCGGCTCAAGGCCAACTATTCCAGCGCGATTGGGATAATTGATTTCTGAATGATTCCATTGGTTGTTGTTCATCAGAAATACGTTGTCGTCGAATGCTTTTCTGGATTCCTCATGCAGGAAGATGCCAGTGACAGACGACATTTCTTCGACGCTCTGCATAAGATGTCGCTGCCAACTCAGGCCTTGGCCCAATTCTTCCAGCAAAGCCAGATAGTCCGGGTGTTCGAGAACTTGCTCTGGAAAGAATAATTCGATCTTGTACAGCAGCGTAGTCAGTCTTCGATAATCCGCATTGGTCAACGAACGCCAATACATAATCCCGGATGCCACATCACCTGCGATAAAGCTCTTTGCGCCGTGACTCAGATGGAATTCCGGGTTTTCGGAGTGCATTTGTTCGAACGCGTCCCCTGCTTCATTTGAACTGCCCCACAAGCCACTGATGATGACCTGATTCAACATGGCAAACGATCCGTCCTCGTCGATCTTCATCAGCTGTTCGAGGTAGAACATAGCTTGCCTTTTATCACCGGAAAATATCAATCCCCGGATTAATCCGTTAAGAATGGCAATGTGCGAGGGACGATCCAGCAGGTTCTCCTTCTGAGCCTGAATGAGCTGACCTGGTGGCTCAATCAAAGTCTGGGAAATACCACCAGCACCGGAAGTGAACTCGAAGGCTTCCCGCTCACCAGTCAGCTCAAAATATTGCTCAGCTTCATGGTAGAGTCGAGCCTCCGCCAGGAGGGATCCATAGCGAGAGTAAGCGAAGTCAGGTGCATTACCACCAAGTATAAGTTTACGCAGAGTCTCTTCGATAAGTGTGTTATTGGTTCCTTCAATACGCAGTGCATATTCGCGCATACGCTGAACGGATTCTTCGCCAGGAGCGATACGCGTAACTTCACGCAACGCGTTCCGGACTATCTCACGCAATTCAACATTTCTGGCCTCGCGGCTATACATGCCTAGGGAAGTCGCAGTCCTTGCCAGACCAACATAGGCATTAACGAAATTTCTGTCTTCGTTGGTCGCGCCCATATAATTGTCGAGAGCGATATTCATGTCTTTGTGATTGGATAAATCCGCATGGAAATTCGCCTTCAAAAACATGCTATAGGCAACCGGGCTGGTAGTACCCCAGTTCTGCATTTCCTGACGTTGTGCTTCATCGAGGAAGATACTCAGAGCAGCAGCAACACTGTTGCCAACCTCATCATGAACCTCGAACACTTCGTCAGAAGTAATATCAAACTGATCAGAGAATACGGTGGAAAAATCATCGGCATTGATCAGGTTCACCTGCAAACGCAATCTGCTGCTCTCTTGTTGCACATTGCCACTGAGAATGTAATCCACACCACTGGGGTACACATTGCGCTCAGCGGAATTCGAAACATAGTTCTCGGTTCCACTGACCACATTGATGTTGGCGATTCTGGAGAGGTGAGATATCAAGCTGGCGGGCAATTGTTCAGCCCAGAACTGATTCGCGTCATCAACGTTGATGTTTTCAAATGCTGCCACGAAGATAACATCAGACTTCTGTCTGACTATCGCCTCATTTAACCCTACAGCTAACAGGGATAATAGCAGCACGCCAACGGCAGCGAATTTCCACTTGTTACTTACCTCACTCGGACTCAGCGCTGACTTAATTTGCGACTCGGTAGAGGGTTCGCTCTCAGGCTCGGCGATTACCGGTTTGGCGACCAGCATATAACCGCGCTTGGCGTAGGTCTTTATATAGGTAGGATTACTTGCTTGATCGCCCAGCGCCGAGCGCAAGTCGGCTATCGTATTATGAACGGCATGATCGGACGCACTGGACTTGCTCCAGAACTTGGCCAGCAGCTCCGCGCTGGTTACAAGTTCACCGTCCGCCTCTATCAGGTGCACAAGTACATCCATGGAGCGCGGAGACAGATTGACCTCCGCTCCGGTGGCGACATTTCTGAGCGTATTCGTGTGCGGAAATACTACCCAATCTAGCAATGTGACCATTTAGATTTCCATCCCGGAATAAATAAAGTGCGTAGGTACAACTTGTTCATCTACACCCGAGGATGGGCAGTCAGAACTGGTGGGCATGAACGCGTGGCTTGACCACCAAAATATCAACTTTTGAATTTGTAACCCAATTCTAAACTGTAACTTATTGTGTCCCAACCCAATACATCGACCAATTGCAGAATACGTAAGGTACTTAGCAACTTATAGAATTTCTGGAGGTATTTTGGAGAGAAATGGTGGAAGGATTTGGGGACATCTTCAGCACAGCGATGCAAAAATTACTTCGCAATTCACAGTATGGAAACTGCGCTTGTTGCGTCAGGCACAATTCGCACAAGGCTGATCGAAAACCCATCACCTGATTTGCTTTTGCATGACACAAACTGGCACAGAGTATTACGTGTCGAAACCCTAAGACGAAGGAGCAATGGGCTATAATCCGCCGCCCTTCGCAAGTGGTTTAAGAGTTGTGAAGTGTACAAAATTACAGAGTTGTAAAAGAATCGTTCAAAGTGCTTTAGTGTGGAGAGATATTCAGTATGAATGCGCAGTTACTCCCAATTTTTCCTGAACCAATTGTTGAATACAAAGATATCGGCGTGGATTTGAGCCGAATGCAGTATTTGTATGACCTGCAGGAATGGGCCAGCACAAATCCTGAAGACAACGCAGAGTATTTTCTTGAGATTTCCAGAAACATGAACGTCCTGGATCAGGATCAGGAACTTAAAGACCTGTTTGTTAGCATCATAAATGAATACGCGAAAAAATTTATGCTGTTCAACAACGAGTTTTATCTGACCACGTCCTGGTTTACTAAAACTGAGCGAAACAAGATCTCTGTCCTGCACAATCATGGCAATGCGATGTTCTGCGCCGTGTACTATTTTGGTTCACCGGACGACACGAAATCGAAAATCACTTTCGAAAAACCCGTGACCAGCCAGTTCGATGTCAAACCGAGCGCTTACAACGCTATCAACGGACCTTCCTATGTGTTTGAGATGGGCAATGACACCTTGCTTATCTTTCCTTCCTATCTGAAACACAAGGTGAACAGACACGACAATCCATACGTCAGGAAATCGCTGGCCATGAACTTCCTGCCACGAGGCGTTATCGGCTCTGGCACCAACGAAGTGCGTCTAAGCGCCTGATCTGATCAACCGCCTGATAATTTTGTCAGGCGGGGACCCTCTCCTGGTTTACCTTCCTCCCTCGCTTACCCCTGCAATGAATAACTAAAGCCTGTCCAGATATCAGAGACACAAATTTCAGGCAAAAAAAAGCGGGGAATAATCCCCGCTTTTCCTTGAAGGTTTGCAACTGCTGACAGACTTAGTGGCCGCCTGCACTCGCTTGTGCTGCCGGCAGTGCCATAGCAACGAGCTTTGGACCTGCTTGCAGGATGATGTACTGATGGCCTTCGTGCATCCACGAACTCATGCCGTAGCGAACCTGACCAGGAATCTCGATGCGTCCGAGTTCCTCACCAGTTTGCTTGTCGATGGCATAGAGCAGACCGGTATTACCATCACCGTCCACGCTAGCGTAAACCAGCATGTTTGCAGTGGTTACCATTGATGGCGCTCGGCCGCTGCCGGTATCACCGATATCCACGCCTTCAACGGCTGGGTGATTGCGATAGCGATCAGGTGTTTCGCCAGCAGGAATACGGAAAGCGATCTCACCAGTATTCATGTTGTAGCCGGTGATGCTGCTGTACAGCGGCTTCACGTAAGGCAGGTTTGAAGACAGACGTGGCGGGCGACCACGTGGGCCATTCGCGTACTGCGCAAACGTAGTACCTGTTGGCTGATCGATTTGTGCATCGGCTTCTTCACCCGGGATTACACGCTGCCAGCTGCAGGCATTCGCGGAAGCAACATACAGGAAGCCTGTTGTTGGATCGGCTGTCGGTGGCGCGTAGATGTTGGCACCGCCGCCGTCACCTGGACACATGGCCGAGCTGATCAGACCTTCGCGGTTCTCATCGTGAATCGGTGGATTGAACAGCGGGCCCATTTTGTAGCTCGCCATAACTTCCAGTGCTTCACGACGCAGCTCGGGGGTGAAGTCGATCAGATCGTCTTCAGTAATACCTTGCTGCTCGAAGGGTGGTGGCTTGGTCGGGAAAGGCTGAGTCGTAGCCAGTTTTTCACCAGGTACTTCTGATGCTGGCACTTCGCGCATTTCCATGGGCCATACTGGCTCGCCGGTAAAACGCTCGAAGGTATATACAAAACCCTGCTTCGTGACTTCAGCAACTGCCTGAACCACTCCGCGACCCGGAATATTCAGATCCAGCATGATGGGTGGAGACGGATTGTCGTAGTTCCACACGTCATGTTTAACAGTCTGATAGTGCCATACACGCTCACCGGTTTCGGTGTTGAGTGCGATTACACTGGTTCCAAACAGATTGTCACCGGGACGGAAACCACCATAGTAGTCGATCGTCGGTGGGTTGGTTGGAATGTAAACCAGATTGTTCTCAGGATCTGCCGTCAGAGGTGCCCAGGAAGACACATCGCCGGTGTAAGACCAGGCGTCGTTTTCCCAGGTTTCGTGACCATACTCACCTGGACGAGGAATCACATTGAATTTCCACTTGAACTCACCAGTAGTGCGATCATAGCCAAGCATGTCACCTGGCACGTTCTCAATACGGGCTTGCAGATAACCCTGCTCCGCTGAGTTACCAACCACGATAGTGTCATTTACTACGATGGGTGGCGAAGAAGTAGTGATGTAACCGGTTTCCAGTGGAATGCCTTCGTAGGGATCATAGGGGTGCCCCAGATCCGCAAGCATGTCGACGACACCAGTTGAAGGGAAACCATCGATAGGAACCTGACCACCGAATCCCTCAAGTGGTGCACCGGTCTCAGCATCAAGGGCTAACAGGAAGAATCCTGGGGTGGAGATATACACCACACCCTTGCCATTAATGCGTGAATAGGCGATGCCTTTGCCGTAAGAAGCACGCATGGAGTATTCCCAGCGGCCTGTATTTGGCAGTCGGTATGACCATAGGGTTTCGCCGGTTTTCGGATCGATGGCAACGACGTTGCGACGCGGACCCGAAACGGTAAACAATTTGCCATCTACATAAGTCGGAGTTGAACGACCAGAGTAACCACCAAAACTGGAGCCATCCCATTCCCAGGCGACTTCCAGCTCTTCAAAATTCTCTGCTGTGATTTCTGCGGCTGGCGTATAACGAGTGTGTGCGTAGTCACCGCCGAGCGTATACCACTCGATAGTGTCATCAGTGACGAGGTTTTGCGCCATCACTGTTCCAGACAGCATGCAGAATGCAGCGAACAACACCCCCACACCGTATTCTGCCGCCCAACGAGACTTCATGGGCTGATTAGATTTCTTCATCTTTTTATCCTCATTTAGAGTCCTAAGCGGATGACAACGACTTGCTAGAGTTCTTCAATTCCACCTTCGGCAACTGAAAACTCTGCAAACCCGTTTATCCAACGCGCCAGGAGCAACGCGCATTCTCCACAATAGTGTAACGTAATCCAACCCTCTAGCCGTCCGAAGTGCCCAAATCCTGCCCTGCAATCACTGCAACCTGCCTTTTTAACAGGGGTTTTCACTATTGGCTGACACAATTAGTCACAACTCTTTATCCTGATGCAATGGGTTTTACTCAGAATCT
>JASBUV010000282.1 GCA_030147705.1 Gammaproteobacteria bacterium | reverse complement strand
GACGCTCCAGCTCCGCCTGCTGCTGCTGAACAATTTCCCAGAGCTCAGCGACTGTTGGCTCATCCTGAGCCTGACCCAAAATTGGCATGGTTGCAGCAATCGCTGCGGCTATACCGACCGAAATCTTCTGATACTTCACCTGCAGTCTCCCTATCGTTGTTGATCGACATTACACTCAGGACATGCCCCGCCCGGGGCAGCCATCAAGGAGCGAAAGAATACTGTAAGAAATAACTAAACGCAAATCGTTCGCATTTACATTAGCAAACAAATTTACATTTGGCGCGCAGCGAAGAAACTATCAACGGATTGGGTCAAGCAGAAAATCGGGAGAACCAGTGAGTCTGGGTAGCGAAAAGTACTCACGAACGCGGAGGCAGCGCCCGTAACAACCTACCGGGCTGAAGCGGCCAATCCACATTGGCAACCGCCTTGTGGGCGGCCTGTCCGCTTCAGCCCGGTAAGTCGTGTCTGTTGCGCCTGCGGGAGCTCTCAGGCAGCCGCCGCTTGCTCGCTGAGCAACTGACTGGCGGCGCCCATGAAGGCATTCAATGAAGACGAGATGATGTCTTTGCTGATGGCGACGCCGCTATAGCGCCGTCCTTCGCACTTGAGCTGGATATAGGTGACGGCTTCGGCATCGGCACCTTGACCCAGCGCATGCTCACCGTATTCCATGATTTCAAAGTCGATTTTAATGGCTTGTTTGAGCGCTTCGACAAAAGCATCGAGCACCCCATCACCCTGACCGCTGATGGCCAGCTCTTTACCAAAGTAGTCGAGTTTGGCAGTGAATGTTTCGCGACCCTCATGCTTCTGGATGGTGAAATCTTCGAGGCTCAACACCTTGTCGCCATTCAGATAGTGGCGATTGAACAATTCCCATATCTGATCAGCATGAATCTCCTGACCGGAGTCTTCAGTCACTTTCTGCACCACCCGGCTGAATTCTATTTGCAACCAGCGCGGCAGCTCGAAACCAAATTTGTTTGCCAACACATAGGCAACACCGCCCTTGCCAGACTGACTGTTGACGCGAATCACATCCTGATAGGTACGCCCAATGTCCCGCGGGTCGATTGGCAGATAGGCGATTTCCCAGGGGGCGCCCTCTTCGTAGATATCGAGACATTTCTTGATTGCATCCTGATGCGAGCCAGAGAACGCGGTAAACACCAGATCCCCCGAGTAAGGCTGCCGTGGGTGCACATCGATCTGCGTACATTCGCGCACCACCGACACAATACGGTCCATATCATGCAGATCAAGCTTCGGATCAACGCCCTGGCTGTACAGATTCATTGCCATTACGACGATGTCCATATTGCCAGTACGCTCGCCATTGCCGAGCAATGTGCCCTCGACACGCTGTGCGCCCGCCATAACGGCCAGCTCGGCCGCACCTACAGCACAGCTCCTGTCGTTGTGCGTGTGCAGACTGACAATGACCGAATCGCGATGCTTGATATGGCGACAAAACCATTCCACCTGATCGGCGTAGACATTGGGGGTAGCCATCTCGACTGTCGACGGCAAATTCAAAATACAGGGATTCTCAGGCGTCGGCTGCCACACATCGACGACGGCATCGCAAACCTCGACGGCGAAATCCACTTCTGTGCCGGTAAAACTTTCCGGCGAATACTGGAATACCCATTCAGTTTCCGGCGCAAGCTCGGCGCAGCGCTTCACTTCTTTGGCGCCAGCCACAGCAATATCGACGATACCCGCCTTGTCAGTCTTGAAGACTTTCTGGCGCTGCACCACGGATGTGGAATTGTAAACATGCAGGATTGCACGGCGCGCCCCCTTGAGGGACTCGAACGTGCGCTGAATCAGTTCAGGGCGGGCCTGGGTCAGAACCTGAATGGTGACGTCTTCCGGAATCTGGTCATTCTCGATGAGGCTGCGGACGAAATCGAAATCCGGCTGCGAGGCTGCAGGAAAACCGACTTCAATTTCCTTGAAGCCAACCTCGACCAATAGCTCAAACATTTTCTGTTTCTGTGCGACAGACATCGGCTCGATTAGCGCCTGATTGCCATCGCGCAGGTCAACGCTACACCAGGTCGGCGCTGCACTGATGACCTGGTCTGGCCAGGTGCGATCCTTGATATCTATTGGCTGAAAAGGTTTGTACTTTCGATGATCGAAGCGATTATCACTCATTGTTCCGGGCCTGTTTGCTGCTGTGTCCTGTTACTTGCCTGTTCGTCTCGCTGTTTGCGCATGACTTGCACCTGTTCAGTCCTTGTGAGACCTGGCCTTGTGAGACCTGAAGCCTGAAAGCCCCGAATCTTGTGAATCCGGGGTGGCTCGAGTTGTTGTAGCTTAGTGCAATGCCGTTGGTGTTTCTACGACTAATTTACCCCATTTTTTAGTTATTTTGGTGTTTATCTCTATATTTTGTATTTTTATTGGCTATATAATTCATTATAGTCAATTTAAGTGGCGTATCTGCTGACACCACCCCCTGTTCCGCGAACCCAGAGCAGATCAAACGCACCAGGAAAACCTTATGCCGAACCTCGACAAACTCGACATCCGCATCCTCCATGAACTCCAGACCCATGGTGATATCACCAATCTGGAACTGGCAGAGAAGATCGGCTTGTCGCCGTCCCCGTGTGCGCGGCGGGTCAAGCAACTTGAGGACGCTGGCATTATTCGCGGTCAGGCGACCTTGCTCGATGCGTCGAAACTGGAATTGAAGCTGACCGCACTCATTCAGATCAGCATGGACAGGCATACGCCCGACCGCTTCGAGAAATTTGAAGCGACGGTGGCGAGCTATCCGGAGGTTGTGGAATGCCTGCTGATAACCGGCCAGTCAGCGGACTACCAGCTCAAAGTGGTTGTCCCCGACATGGAGTACTACCAGGCATTTTTGCTCAACAAGATCACCCGAATCGACGGTGTGAGCGATGTGCATTCCAGCTTCATGCTGCGCGAGGTAATCAACACCACGCGCCTGCCGCTGGAACATTTGCGACAGAAATAACGTGCAACGCACCCTGTCGAATCATTACCGTCGAATCTTAACCGGCGAATCGTTACTGCGGAATCAAAAGAAGTGCTTCACCTTGTCCTTGTAGGAACGGCTCATCTTCAGGGAAGTGCCACAATCGAGCGTGAGGTGAAATTCTCCGTTGATGTGTGATGACACTTTCTCGACGCGCTCAAGATTGACGATTGTAGATCGATGCACGCGCTGAAAAATGGAAGGGTCCAGCTTGGCCTCAAGCTCCTTCATCGTGGTACGCATGATATGGGTCTGCCCCTGCACGTGCACACACATATAGTCACCCGCCGCATCAATCCAGTCGATGTCGCGCACCGGCACAAAAGTAATAGACGAGCCATCCTTGATCGCGAGCCGGTCGGGCTGCTCTACCAGCTCTTCATCCGAATCCAACATCTGATCGATGGCAGCCGGTGATTTGCCGGTCAGCGCGACCACCATGCCCATCAGTTTTTCTTTCTCATCCTGCAAGGAGTCTTTTGCCTTGTGGGCACGTGCGATTGTAATCGCTTCTTCCAGTCGCTCGTTCTCAACGGGCTTCAGGAGATAGTCCACGGCGTGTACCTTGAATGCCTCAACCGCGTAGTCATCATAGGCTGTGACAAAAATAATCATCGGCATGATGTCGCCCTGTATCTCGCTGATCATTTCCAGGCCACTCTTGCCGGGCATTTGAATGTCGAGAAATACCACATCGGGCTCATGCTCTGCGATAGCAGCGATTGCCTCCCTGGCGTTCCCACACTCCGCAATAAGCTTCACACCGGGCATGCTCTCCAGACGCATTGCCAATCCTTTGCGCGCCAGCTCTTCGTCATCGACGATGAGTGCTGACAAGGTTAATTGATCATTCTGACTCATAGGGAATTGTCACTCGTACTGTTAGACCGTGTGGGTCGACCGGCAAGAATTCGAGAGAATGCTTGCTACCATAAATCTCTTTGAGGCGATTTTGAATATTACTGACTCCGACACCACTCGAAAGCGCAAATTTCTCACCGGAGCCAATCCGATGAGTCACGCCGGGCCCGTCATCACCAACCTCGATAATCAGATCATCTCCGCT
>JASBUV010000278.1 GCA_030147705.1 Gammaproteobacteria bacterium | reverse complement strand
ATCTGCAGCAAATACAAAAGGACACTCTTTGCCGATTGCCTCTGCGATTTTCGGAGCGTCAGTTCCGATTAGCACAACGTGTCGTACGCATCGCTTCAGCACAGGAACCAGTTGTGAAAAGTCAGCTCCCTTGCCTTCGCCACCAGCAATGAGAACGATTTTTCCTGCTACCTTTTCAGCTAATCCTTCTATTGCGGCGATGGACGCGCCTACGTTTGTTCCTTTGGAATCGTTGTAATAATCAACGCCATTCCCATTGGATACCCATTGACATCTGTGTGGCAAGCCAGGAAACGAGGTTATCCCTTCTCGTATCGCCTGATTATCAATTTTCAACGCGAGGCACAGCGCCGTGGCCGCCATCGCATTCGCAAGATTGTGTCGCCCTACTACTTTTATTGAATCAACTTTGAATAACGGTTCTTGCTCAAACGCAACCCATTGCTCACCATGTATTGTTAGCGGATGCACGCACGAGCCTTCAGATTCAGAAAACCCAAAACTCCAGACAGCCCCCGAGAATCCCTCTATAGCGGGAGGAACAGGAAAGTCCCGATTGATGACAATCTGTTTGCAGTCGGTATAGATGCGGAGCTTCGCAGCACGATACTCATCCATATCCGCATAACGATCCAGGTGATCTTCACTCAGATTAAGAATCGTCGCCACCTCAGCGCCGAGCGAACGCGTCGTCTCCAGCTGGAAGCTGGATAGCTCGAGTACATAAAAGTCCTTTCGTACAGACAACATATCCAGAGCAGGTAAAGCAGGATCCGCATCAAGGTTTCCCCCGATTGCAAAACTCCGACCCGCTGCTTTCAATACCTCACCAACCATCGACACAACTGTACTCTTCCCGTTCGAACCGGTTACCGCAACTATTGGCTCTGATACTTCACGCGAAAAGATGTCTATATCTCCGGTCACTGATACTCCGGATTCGATAGCCTTGGCTACCGCAGCGTTTTTCAGACTGACACCTGGGCTGACGATCAATTCAGCAGCATTCATGAACGTACTTTCATTGAATGGGCCCAGCTCGCATTCAACTTCAGGAAATTCTTTGCGCAACAATTCCAGCCCGGGAGGGTTGACCCTGCTATCGACCACCTTGCAAGACTGGTTTTTACGCGCAAAATAGCGCACACAGGAAAGCCCTGTTATTCCCAGTCCAACCACAAGATTTGTCGCGTTTGTATTCACGGTTTACTCAATTACCTATCGCAATTTCAACGTCGCCAATCCGACCAGCACTAACATTACGGTGATAATCCAGAAGCGAACTATGACCCGCGGCTCTGGCCAGCCTTTGAGCTCGAAGTGATGATGCAGGGGAGCCATTCTGAAAATTCGTTTTCCTGTAAGCTTGAACGACGCAACCTGCAGAATGACTGACACGGTTTCCATGACGAACACCCCGCCCATGATGAACAGCACAATCTCATGTCTGGCAACAATTGCCATCACACCCAGGGCTGCACCCAATGCAAGCGCACCAACGTCTCCCATGAAGATCTGCGCTGGATAGGTGTTGAACCAGAGAAAACCAAGGCCCGCACCCCCCAACGCACCCGCGAAGATAACAACCTCGCCGGAGCCCGCGACATAGGGAATATTGAGATAACTCGAAAATTCCACGTGTCCAGCAAGGTAGGCAATCAGCCCCATCGCACCACCAACCATGACAGTGGGGAGAATCGCCAGGCCATCGAGGCCATCCGTGAGATTGACCGCATTGCTGAAACCCACGATAACGAAGTAGCTGACGATGATGTATAAAATGCCTACATCAATAGCGACATCCTTGAAGAATGGAATAATGTATTGAGTCTCTACTGGAGATATCGCGGTATAGTAAAGAACCAGGGCAGCAATAAAGCCAATGACAGATTGCCAGAAATACTTCCACCTCGCCGACAAGCCTACCGGGTCCTGATGAAAGACCTTTCTGTAATCATCAACCCAACCAATCGCACCAAAGAGCAACGTTACCAACAACACAATCCACACGTAATGATTATTCAGATCTGACCAGAGCAAGGTGCTTACTGCGATACTGACCAGGATCAGCGCCCCACCCATGGTCGGAGTTCCAGCTTTGCTGAAGTGACTCTCTGGCCCATCATCTCTGACAACTTGCCCAATTTGATGATAGTTTAGCCGGCGAATAAGCGCGGGCCCAATCAGCAAAGACACACCGAGTGCCGTGAGCACACTGAAAATTGTTCGCACCGTTATGTACTGCAACACTGCGAAATTGCTGTCGAATTGCATCAGATATTCTGAAAGCCAAACCAGCATCACTTGTCTCCTTTGTTACACAAGGCGTCGACGACCAGGTCCATTCGCGCTCCTCGCGATCCCTTGACCATAAAAGTCGTCGTGTCATTTGCCATCGTGCTGCAAGCGTTAATGAGTTGTTCCTGATTCGAGTAATGCACACCACCTTCGCCAAACGCAGCTACTGTCTGCTTGCTCAGTTCGCCCACAGCAAGCAGACTTTGCACACCAGCCTGGCGAGCGTAATTTCCTACTTCGGCATGTGCTGCAAGTTCATCGGGACCAAGCTCTTTCATATCACCGGCCACCAATACTTTGTTGCCTGCACAGCTCATCAACACATCAATCGCTGCCCGAAATGAACTTGGGCTCGCATTGTAACTATCGTCGATAAGCAAACTGCCGTTCAAACCTGCATGCTGGCACAATCGACCTTTGATTGGCTCAAGCGCTGACAGTCCGCGCTGTACATCTTGCATGCTCGCACCTGCTTCCATCGCTGCAGCAGCAGCGGCAACTGCGTTAAGCACATTGTGTTTCCCTAACAATTTCAATTCGATTTCCAGCATGCCTTGCGGGCAACGTAATTGAAATGTCGCATTGCCATTGGCAGATAAGCTGACCCGCTCAGCAGAGTATGATGCTTGCCTGTCAGTCAAACTGAACAGAACCACATTGCTGTTTCCTGCTCTGTTTATCCATGCGTGCACATTGGGGTCATCGGCGTTCAATATTGCAGTGCCCGTATCTCCCAGCGTGTCCAGAATCTCTCCCTTGGCTTCTACAATTCCCTGCAAGCTTCCAAAACCTTCGATGTGCGCGTCACTGGCATTGGTGATAAGTGCAATATCAGGTAGTGCCGCCGCCACACTAAATGCGATTTCGCCACCAGCATTCGCACCCATTTCCAGCACTGCAAACTGGTGCGTTGCCTCCAGTCGCAGTAGAGTTAGTGGCACACCGATTGTGTTGTTCAGATTGGCTTGGGTAAACAGCGTTGGCGCAGTGCATTGCAGAATTGCCGCCAACATTTCTTTCACTGTTGTTTTTCCTTGACTCCCGGTCAGAGCAATAATCTTGGCTTCACTACGCAGGCGATTTTCTCTCGCAATACCCGCCAGCGCGCTATGCGTGTCAGAGACCCGCAATTGTGGTATCTCAACATCTGATTCTCTGCTGACAATCGCGGCAGCAGCACCTTTACTCTTCGCCTGATCCACGAAGTCATTGCCATCGAATCTGTCTCCGGTGAGCGCAAGATAGGCATCTCCAGGTGACAGAGTTCTGGTATCCGTTGACAGATTCTGGAATGACACGTCGCCACCGAACAAACTCCCGTCGAGTTGTCGCGCGAGATTCTGCAGTGTCATCTCTCCAATCATCTCAACCTCGGCCAGATTCCAATCGATTTTGCAAAGCCAGACGTACTTGTTTCGCATCGCTGAACAGCAAGCGATTACCATCGATATCCTGATAGGTCTCATGCCCTTTGCCGGCCACCAATACGACATCTCCTGCTGAGGCATTCGCTATCGCAAATTCGATGGCCGCCGCTCTGTCGCGAATAACATGCACAGAGTCAGGCGCACGAATCCCACTCAGAATATGCTGCACTATGGCATCTCCGTGTTCGCGGCGGGGATTGTCGTCAGCGATGATGAGATGATCTGCATATGCCTCTGCTATCTCACCCATCAAAGGCCGCTTGCCCTGATCGCGATTACCCCCGCAGCCAAATACGCACCAGATTCGGCTATCGAAATGCTCGCGCAATGCGACCAGAGCGCTGCGCAGGCCATCCGGAGTGTGCGCATAATCAACCACTGCGGTGATATCACCCGCCTCACCGACGATTTCCATACGGCCGTTGACTGGCTGTAATCCTGATAGAAGCGCACAAAGCTGTTCGAGCGAGATAGATTTTCTGTCCGGTAAATAGCTGATCAGCGCCGCAGCCACTGCGAGCAAGTTACTGAAATTGAAGGAGCCAAGTAGCTGACCTGAAACTTCGCCAACACCAAGCGGAGTATGTAGTGTTGCCCGATAGCCGGTGCGCGTCAGCTCGAGCTCTGCGGCGTGTATGGTGGCAATGGGATTGCTTAAACTATAAGTAGATATTTCAACACCAGTATCAATTTCATTGATGATAGATAGCGCAAACGGATCATCCAGATTGACGACCGCATGCCGCAGTCCCGGCATCGTGAAGAGCTTTTTCTTGTTGCTCGCGTACTCTTCCATCGTGGAGTGATAATCCAGATGGTCGCGAGTAATATTGGTAAATATCGCGGTATCAAATTTTACTGCCGCAACGCGTCTCTGATGCAGGCCAACAGATGAGACCTCCATCACCACAGGATTAACCTCGGCGGCAACGAATTCCGCGAGCGCCATCTGGGTAAATACAGCATCTGGCGTTGTTAATTCAGTTTCTTTCAGCGCGCCCTCGATTCCGTATCCGAGGGTTCCGATAACTCCACATTGATAACCACAGTGATTCAGTGCCTGGGCAATAAATTGACTGCAACTGGTTTTGCCATTGGTACCCGTAATGCCGAATACACTCAGCTTCTTGCTTGGCTCAGAATAGAAACGGCTCGCTATTTCGCTGATCTGTTTCGCCAGATTGTCCACAGCGATCACAGGGACGCCATCTATGATTCTTACGCCGGCCCACTCGGCACCGGATTCCGCAAGAACAGCAACGGCACCCTGCTCAACGACCCCCTCAATATAATTACGCGCATCATGGTTACGGCCGAAACATGCAATAAAAAGGTCGCCCTTACCAACCTGGCGACTATCCATATGCACGCCGGTAATAGTGACATCTGGCACACGCTGCAAATCCTCTGGTAAGCCCGGCAGCCCGTTGACCAGATTCAAGAGCGAAACTTTTGGATGTAGCTGTTCAGCAATTTCCATCAGCGGGCACTCAACTCAATCGATTGTTGTGGCAGCTTGTCAGGAGCTATATCAAGAATGCGCATGGCACCTGCAGCAATTCTGGAGAAGACGGGCGCAGCAACTTGCCCGCCATAGTGTTCATCTCCTTTTGGCTCATTCACAACGACGATGATGACAAGCCGTGGATTCGATGCCGGAACCAGACCCGCGAAAAGGGAGTTGTGTAAATTTTCCTCATAGCCGAATTCGCCTACTACGTGAGCGGTGCCAGTTTTACCGGCTACTTGATAAAAAGGAACATTCGCATCTGTTGCTGCCCCGCCTCGACTTGCATCAACCACAGTCTTCAGCATCTCGAGTACGAGTTGAGAATGCTCGCTGTCGATAACCTGTTCGCGAGGCAATGAAGCAACCTCTTCTTCATCAAGCTTGAGCAAGGAAACTGGTTTGCGCAGACCGTGATCGGCAAGCACGGAATAGGCTTGTGCGAGATGCAATGCTGACGTAGACAACCCATAGCCATATGACAATGTCGCGATCTCAAT
>JASBUV010000275.1 GCA_030147705.1 Gammaproteobacteria bacterium | reverse complement strand
GGTCAGCAGATCGCGGCTGACATAGTCGCCGATCGACTCGCAGTAAGCGATACCTTCCTTGAGGTCGGGGCACGCCATCTGCTCGAGTTTGAGGTCACACTCCAGCATTTCCTTGACGTTTTCACCAATCAGCAATTTACCTAGCTTTTGCAGATTGGGCAGCCCTTCCAAAAACAGAATTCGCTGCGTGAGCTGGTCGGCATGCTTCATCTCATCGATGGATTCTTCGTATTCCTTTTCGGCCAGTTTCTTCAGCCCCCAGTCTTCATACATCCGGGAGTGCAAAAAATACTGGTTAATCGCAATGAGTTCGTTGGCCAGAGCCTGGTTGAGATGCTTGATCACAGTGGCATCAGCTTTCATGGGAGCTTCCTTAGCAGTGAATGTGCTGGCAATGTTACGCCAATACGGCTCGGTCCTCAACCGCTTTTCACCCTAAGTCATTGATTTCAATAATAAAAAGAATGATAAGCAATCCCATTTAGATTTGTGGATTGCAGGGATACTCAGTGCGGTCACACTGCGATGAACACAGGTGAGCGAAAGGCAGAGAAAAAGATGAGAGAGCAACTTCCAGAGAGTGTCAGATGCGGAGCTACTCAAGCAGACGATTGAGGAACCTACCGACAGAAGCTGCCCTGAATAGCTCCGGGAGTCTGCTCTCGTGCAGAGAGGCATACTGCAAAGACAACAGATGAATCGGCTATCGGGGTATTGAAAGAGAGAGTAGCGAGGAAGCGCGGCTAACCCGCAGAGGCGTCGACGAATTCAGCTGACTTGGCAAATTCTTTCACGATAGACTGGGCCAATTTGCCGCACTTGCCACAATCGCTTGCAACCCCGCTCTGGGCGCGAACGTCGGCCAGACTACTGGCACCACCGCGGCAGATTTCGCGAATCTGATTATCGGTGACTTGTCGGCAAAGGCATACGTACATGGCAGTTTCCTGAATCGTGTTGAGTATTTAAATCTAAATGAGAATGATTGTCAACAAGATTGTCATCTGCTAGTTTATGGCCTGTACCTCGCACCTGTGGCTCTGAGCTAAACACTTGTTTTCATTGCCATTGATGTCATTAATAGTGTCTCAATCACGTAGTAGCCCACACCATGACCACACTTTCACAAGCCAGCAGCGGCGATAACTGCGTCGTTCTTGAAGTCGCCCCCGAACCCGTTGAACTCCGTAACCGGCTGTACGCGCTGGGGATTATCCCCGGCTCAGCTATCCAGGTGCTGCGCTTTGCTCCGATGGGGGACCCTATGCAGCTCAAGGTGAGCGGGAGCTTTATTTCAATCAGACGCAGAGAAGCCGAAATCATTCAGGTTGAGATCCAATAAGAATCCAGCACTTGTCTCACACCGGCACCGTATCCAATCAGAGAATCTATCGAGTCAGTAAGCAGCTATGACCAAAATCGCCTTAATCGGAAACCCCAATTGCGGGAAAACCACCCTCTTCAACTTGCTCACCGGAGCGAATCAGAAAGTCGGAAACTGGCCAGGGGTGACCGTTGAAAAGAAAGTGGGTTACTACCAGCAAGATGATAGCCGCGTTGAACTCGTGGATTTGCCTGGCGTCTATGGCGTGGAAGAGGACGCAGCAGGAATCGATGAAAAAATCGCTCGCGACTATCTGCTCAGCGGTGATTGCGACCTCATTATCAATATTATCGATGCCACCAATCTCGAACGCAGTCTGGTGCTGACCCAACAACTGCTTGAGGACAACAAGCCAGTCATCGTTGTACTGAACATGCTGGATGTCGCGCAGCAACAGGGAGTGTCGATTTACCCGGAGAAACTGGCTGAGCAACTCGGAGTTCCGGTGGTAGCCATGATTGCCTCACGGCGCCAGGGACTGAGCGAATTGCGTTCCGCAATCACCGACGTTCTTGCCTCACCCGAGAGCTATACGGGCAAGCTGGAAAGCACTGGCGAGGATGAACAGAGCGACAAGATACTGAGGCGTTACCACCAGTCCAAACAACTCATGAACGGCGTTGTGGAAGTCAGCGCGGGATACCACAGCCTGTCCGAACGCATCGACAATGTGGTGCTCAATCGCTGGCTCGGTGTGCCAATCTTTCTGTTGATGATTTATCTCATGTTTACTTTTGCCGTAAACGTGGGCGCAGTTTTTATCGATTTTTTTGACATTCTGTTCGCAGCCATCCTGGTGGACGGCGTGGGCTTTATTCTCGAGCAGATAGGGATGCCAGCCGTAATCGTCACACTCCTGGCAGATGGTGTCGGTGGCGGTATCACGCTGGTTGCCACGTTCATCCCGGTGATCGCTTTCCTCTACCTGAGTCTGTCGTTTCTCGAAGACTCGGGCTATATGTCCCGCGCGGCATTTGTCATTGATCGCCTCATGAGTGGTATTGGCTTGCCGGGCACCGCGTTCGTCCCCCTGATTGTTGGTTTTGGGTGCAACGTACCAGCGGTAATGGCTGCCCGCACGCTGAACCGGGACAGCGATCGTCTGATGACAATATCCATGGCGCCTTTTATGAGCTGTGGCGCGCGCCTGACTGTTTATGCACTGTTCGCAGCTGCATTCTTCCAGAGCAACGGACAGAATCTCGTTTTTCTTTTGTATCTGTTGGGCATTTCTCTGGCCGTCTTTACCGGTTGGATATTCCGTCGGCAGCTCTTCACCGACGAAATTACGCCATCATTCCAGGAGATGCCCGCCTACCACGTACCCGTGCTGCGCAACATCCTGATCACCACCTGGTTTCGATTGAAAGGCTTCATCATGCGAGCCGGCAAAACCATCGTCTATGTTGTGATTGGTTTGAGCTTTCTGAATTCGATTGGCACCGATGGCAGTTTCGGCAATGAGGACTCAGAGAATTCGGTACTCAGTGTTGTTGGAAAATCGATTACTCCCGCCTTCGGCCCATTGGGCATCGAAGAAGAAAACTGGCCCGCAACGGTGGGACTGTTCACCGGCATGTTTGCCAAGGAAGCCATCGTGGGCACGCTCGATGCGCTGTACAGCAGCCCCGATGATGCTTCTGATTCTGGCGAAGCTCCGGACATCGGCGCTGCGACACTGGAAGCAATCAACACCATCGGTACCGAATTCATGGCGTTGACAGGCGCCCTCACCGATCCACTGGGCATCTCGATCGGCGATGTGAGTGATGTTGAAGCGGTTGCGGAAGAAAACGAAGTCAGCAGTTCGATGCTAAGCAATATGGCCTCACTGTTTTCCAGCCCGTTTGCCGCATTTTGTTATCTCGTGTTTGTCTTGCTGTACGCGCCATGTGTGGCGGTATTGGGAGCCGTGAATAAGGAAGCCGGTTGGCGCTGGACCTTGTTGGTGTTTGGCTGGTGTACAGGGCTGGCCTATATCACAGCCACGGTGATCTATCAGATTGGCACTTTCGCGAACAACCCCTTATTCTCAGCACTCTGGATCGTATCGATGCTGACAATTCTGGTGCTGTTTATTGTGAATCTGAAACGGCTGTCCAGCAAAATGGTGCCCAAGAATATGATTCAGGCGATTCAATTGTAATGGAGATTCGCCTTGCCGGACACGCGACAACCGGGCAGCCTGAATGACATTTTCAGGATAGCCGCTCCGGCTTTCCTGATCCTGCTCGCTCTCAAGCTGCATTTCGCAACTGTACTCGATCTGTACAGCGACGAAGTTTTTTATTGGCTGGAAGCGTCCAGGCCTGCACTCGCCTACAGCGACCTCCCCTTCATGACTGCTTTGCTGACCGGGATCGGCAACAGTCTGGCGCCCGGCAGTTCGCTTGCGGTCCGATCGGTCTTTCTTCTTTTGGGCACAAGTCTTCCGTTTGTCGTCTATTGGCT
>JASBUV010000272.1 GCA_030147705.1 Gammaproteobacteria bacterium | reverse complement strand
TTGGTTTCTGTTTGCAAGTGGGTCACCTGCGCACCCACCACAACCGGCTGCCCTTTCCCGATGAACACATTGAGTGAGCCATCGCTCTGCTCAACAGTGGTCACACCGATCTTTTCCGACAGCTGTTTGATCAGGCGATCGCGCTGATCCAGTAAATCGTTGGGCGTGGCACGAGTACCGGAATTGGTATCACTCGTAATCTGCTTGTTCAGCTGCGCAATACCATCCGCAAGATTGTTGATATCGTCCACCGCGAGCTGCATTGCGGAATTCACTTCCGAATTCAGATCTTGCAGCATACCGTAGAACGCCTGCTGTTTATCGACCAGGTTGTTGGCCTCGCCGAGTAGTGCCTGCCGCTCAGGCAGAGTCGAGGGACTCGCCGCCACATCGGCCATCGCACCAAAGAACTGTTGCGAAGAAGAGTTGAGACTCGTCTCTGTGTTTGCCAACAGATTATCGATTCGCGATGCAAACTCCGTGAACACACTTTGCTGCGAGTGACTGGAAGTGAAGTCTCGGACCTGGGATGTCAAAAAGTCATTGTAAGAGCGATCAACACTATTGATTCGGGAACCTTGACCGACGAAACCGAATCCGTAGCGCTGTGAATCCGCAGTCTCAAACTGCACCGACTGACGGCTATAGCCATCCGTATTGACGTTGGCAATATTGTGCCCCGTTGTGCTCATTGCCTGTTGCAATGAGGACAAGGTGCTCGATCCCATTTTCAGAATATCTACCATACTGATTCACTCAAAAAGTTGAAGATCGACTCCAACCTAGGATGATTTCTCCATTTGCGCTTTGTACACAGAGCTCGAAGTGATCTGTCGCTCTATGATTTCGGCGAGTCCGATCCCGCCCTTGCTGGACAAGTCGACAGCCATCTGTTTGTCAAACATATCCTGATAGGCTTCCATCTGATTGCTTGAAAAGATGCCATCTTTGGGCAATGTGTCGCGCATCGACTTGATCATCATGCTGACGAAGATCGATTCGAATTGTTGAGCGACTTCCTTGGCCGCCTTCTGCGGATCGTTGCCGGCCTGGCGGCGTAATTCCGCCAGCCCGGAGAAGTCGCTATAGACCTGCGCTTTCGCGCTAGCCAATGTTGTGTCGAGTGCCATTGTCTTTCTCTACTCTCTTGGACTATGCCAGTTAGATAACAATGAGCTGAGCGCGCAACGCGCCGACCTGTTGCAAGGCTTCAAGAATCGCAACGAGGTCACTGGGCGATGCACCGACCTGGTTTACCGCTCTGACCAATTCGTCAAGCGTCACACCAGGGCTGAACAGGAACATGCGATTGTCCTCTTCCTCGATTGCCAGCGTAGTGCTTGGCACTGCCTGTGTCTCGCCACCAGAAAATGGACCCGGCTGGCTAACGTAGGGATCCTCATCGATGGTCACCGACATACTGCCGTGTGCAACCGCCGCTTCGTCTACCCTTACCTCCTGCCCGATGACGACAGTACCAGTTCGCGAATTGATGATGACTTTGGCAGCCGCTTGACCTGACTCGACCTGCAGATTCTCGAGAACAGACACAAAAGCCACCTTGGCCGATGCGTCAATCGGACCACGAACGCGTACCGATGAACTATCGATGGCAGCTGCAGTCTCTGGCCCGAAGAAATCGTTCACCGCCTCTACAAGATTCATGGCGGTAGTAAAATCGTGATTGTGCAGATTAAGAATGAGCGAAGGATCTTCATTCCCGAATGGAGAGAAGACTTCCTGCTCAACAATAGCACCATTTGGAATGCGCCCACTGGACGGAATATTCACCGTCACTGAAGAACCATCTGCGCCTTGCACACCAAAGCCACCAACAACAAGATTGCCTTGCGCCAACGCATAGACAGCTCCATCGATACCTTTGAGCGGAGTCATTAACAAGGACCCGCCGCGCAGGCTCACCGCGTTACCCACGGAAGAGACAGTCACGTCGATGGTTTGGCCCGCTTTGGCAAACGGCGGTAACTCAGCATGAACAAGCACAGCCGCAACGTTCTTCAGCTGCGGATTTACGTTATCGGGTATCACTACGCCCAGTTGAGCGAGCGTCGTTTTCAGGCTTTGCACGGTGAATGGTGTCTGACTGGTTTGGTCACCAGTACCAGGCAAACCTACAACCAATCCATAACCAACCAACTGATTGGTGCGAACGCCCTGAATGGAAACCAGATCTTTGATGCGTTCCGCATAAACCGGTGTCCATCCCGAAAATCCGAGAGCAAAAACGATGACAAAACAAAAGCGAAATATTCTCATGTCATTGCTCCCGATCAGAATGGCCACAGCGGGCTGAACAGAATCTTCGCGGCCCAGCCAGGTGTAGAGTTATGAGTGTTGGTTCCGCGACCGGCATAGGTAATTCGCGCATCCGCCACTTGCGTGGAATACAGGGTATTAAATGCATCGATGTCTTTCGTTCGAACTACTCCCCGCAGTCGAATGTATTCATCACCCTGATTGATTCGGATGCGCTTCTCTCCTTGAACTACCAGATTGCCGTTGGGCAATACTTCGTGCACCGTTACGGCGATGCTGCCATTCAACCTGTTGCT
>JASBUV010000270.1 GCA_030147705.1 Gammaproteobacteria bacterium | reverse complement strand
GCCCAGAAGCTTGATTCACTGTTTGTTACCTGATGATTTGGATCGTCGGCGCCGACGCCGGCGTTTACCTGAAGGGGCAATGCTGGCGATCAACTCGTTCTGCCGGTTTGTATCACCGTTTTGAAAATCCGTCCACCACTGACCCAGCCCCTGCAGGTCTTCCCCTGCCTCTTCTCTCAACAGAAGAAAATCATAGCCCGCTCTGAACCGTGGGTGATTATAAACGCTATGAATCGCACGACGATTGCGCCTTTCCAATCGGCGTTGCATTTCCCAAATCTCTTTGCTTCCGATTGAGAACCGTTTGGGAATCGCCGTGAATTCCAGTTGCTCAGCGATCACATCATTTGCGATGTTGTGAAAGGTTTGCGGTGATTGAGCATCATCTGACCCGGACTGCTGCAGCCTGATTTGTAGCACAGGCCAGAGCAGAGCGGCGAACAGGAATGCTGGTGTTACGGATTTGCCAATGGCCAGCCTTTCATCTGTGTTGCGAAGCGCCAGCTTGAGCAGTTGCCAGTACTTCGGGTCGACAGTATCAAATACTTCCAGAGTGGGAGTGAAAAGATAAGCGCCCAGTCCAGTTTCCTGGGCCAATTCAAAAGCTCGTTCGGAATGGCCGCAGGTTAACAGCTTGATCGTTTCATCAAACAGTCGGGCTGGAGATATGGATTCCAGCAATTCGGCCAGGCGTGGTATAGGTGCAGCTGTTTTTGCTTCGATCGTGAACCCCAGTTTAGCGGAGAAGCGGATGGCCCGTAACATCCGCACCGGATCTTCACGGTAGCGCTCTTCGGGGTCGCCGATCATCCTGATCAGGCGATTGTCCAGGTCGGAACAGCCGTTGCAGAAGTCGATCACACGAAACCCGTCGACCGTATAGTAGAGCGCGTTAACTGTGAAATCCCGACGCATGGCGTCTTCGTCTATGTTCCCATAGACGTTGTCACGCAAGATCATTCCCTCAGACGTGTGGGCGGAGTCCAGCCCCTGGATCTGCCGGCGAGTGGCAGACTGGGCGATCTCATTCGTTGCCTGATGATGGGCGCGAAAAGTCGTAACCTCGATGATCTCCCTTCCAAAGCGAATATGAACAATCTTGAACCGGCGACCAATGATGCGCGCGTTCTTGAACAGGCCGCGAACCTCCTCAGGTGTGGCATCTGTTGCAACATCGAAATCTTTGGGGTGCTTACCCAGCAGCAGGTCGCGGACGCCGCCGCCAACGATAAATGCGGCGAATCCGCTTTCGCTCAAGCGATAGAGAACTTTCAAAGCATTTGGTGAGATGTGCTTGCGAGAGATGCAGTGCTGGTCTCGAGACAAGAAAGCGGCCTTGTCTATTCCTGATAAATCGTCAATCGCTGTCATCGAGATTCGAATTGATGTCCTTCAATACTGCTGAGGGGTAGCTAACTATGCATTCGCTACTTGATGGCAAGGCATGATACACGCTATCGAGGAAATTGAAACTTCAACGACTCTGGGCGGAACATCGGCAGGTTTGTAGAGGGAGGCAGCGTCGGAAGGCAACTCATATTAAATTGCGTACAAACAAATAGGGGGTGGTTTTCACCACCCCCTACCGGAAGTCACTCGTTATTATTGTTATTGCTATTGGTTATCTATTTTTATTTTTCTAAATTGGGTGCCAACGCGGCGCCGCATAAGCCTTAGGTGGTGTATTTGAGCCGGTGATCAATCGATCACACTACAGGCCACAAACCCGACCTTATTTTTATTTGTTTGCACTAACCTTAGTCGTAAAACTCAGTAATGCTATTTTTGTTTTTATTAAAAATTATTATTGTTATTTATTGTTATTATTCCCAACTACTAGAGCATTAACTGTGCCAAGTATTAAATATTAAATAAATACAATAACTTGCAATTTTTGGCATCTAAAAACTACTAGTAAAACGTGAGAATCTGTTACTTAATCTCTCTAATAAGTGTGTAGATGAGTAGCAGTAACACATCATGAGCCGCTTGATGACTGCTCAGAGCCTCTAAGGGCAGCTTGTTAAACCGCATACCAATGCTTCGCGGGACTACGATAACAGCGTAATGGCAAGCGCTGCAAAGATCGGATACACGCTCGCGTTTTCTGCTGAATCAAGCAGATAGTGGATCAGGCTCGAGAGCGGTGAGGGGCAGTTAGTAAGCGAAAAGGAAAAAGAAAGGAAAGAGGGGATAAATCGGTGCTTGCTAGCCCTTAGTGTTCCTGCTTTTTCTTTCTTGGGATGCCGAATCGCTGTCTTCGCTCCCACAAACACTTGCGGCTTATGCCCAATTTCTTGGCCAGCTGTGTTTCGTTCATTGAGTCCTGATGTTCTATGACAAAGCGCTGGAAATAGTCTTCGAGCGAAAGTTCTTCTACAGGTTCATCCGCCTTGCTGCTATCGCCTGCAACTGTGGCTATTTCAGCTGCGCGGGATTCGACATCAATGGCCAGAAGCTCTTCGCCGATCAAGTCAGTTTCAGCGAGAACTACGGCACGCTCGATCGCGTTTTCCAACTCGCGCACATTTCCTGGCCAGGGGTAGCTTGCAATCGCTTTACTGGCGCTGTTGCTAAAATGCAACATGGGTGTTTTGAGTCGCGTGCAGGTGCGCTGCAAAATCGCGTCAGCTAATTCCAGTATGTCATTGCCTCTGTCTCTTAGCGGGGGAATCAAGAGTGTCATCACGTTGATACGGTAATAGAGATCCTCTCGGAATTGCCCATCTTCGACCAGTTGTTTAAGGTCACGGTGTGTTGCGGCGACAAGGCGAACATCGACTTTCTTCGACTGAACAGAGCCGACTTTACGGATTTCATTTTCCTGGAGTACCCGGAGCAACCTGGCTTGCGCTTCCAGGGGAAGTTCGCCGATTTCATCGAGAAACAGAGTGCTGCCATTTGCTGCTTCTACGAGTCCAGTCCGGGTCGCCGTAGCACCTGTAAATGCTCCTTTTTCGTGGCCAAACAGTTCGGATTCAATAAGATTTTCAGGGATCGCAGCGCAATTCACCGAGATCATGTCCTCGCCATTGCGCTCACTGAGATTGTGTATTGCTCTGGCAACGAGTTCTTTGCCTGTTCCTGATTCCCCATTGATCAGCACCGTTGAATTGGTTTGCGCGACTTTACGTATGCGGCGGAACAGTTCCATCATCTGCGGACAGCTGCCGATCATACCGTGCACAGGAGGCTCAGCCAGCTCTTCGTCGCTGGCATTGATTTTGGGGGCGCTGCTGTGCTCCTTGATGATTCGAGAAACAGTCTCGATAATTTCGTTGTGCTCGAAGGGTTTGGCTATGTAGTCGACGGCGCCCATCTTCATTGAGTCGATAGCGGAACGGATGCTGGAATAACTGGTCATGATGAGCACTGGCGTTTTGGTTGCCTTGATGAGGTCGGTGCCAGGTGCTCCAGGAAGGCGCAAGTCGCTGATGATGACATCGAAGGTATTCATGTCATAGTTCTCCAGCGATTCTTTTACAGACGCAGCTTCACTCACCTGATAGTCATGGCGTTCGAGAAGCCTTTTCAGGGCGCTGCGAATTACTGCTTCATCTTCAACTACAAGTACCTGATTCATACTGCCAACTTGATGCTCCACTGTGGCTTTATGCTATCCCATGATTTCTCAATTAGGTAGCTTCGCTATGCATTAAAAGCTCGTGTTTCACGCCTTAAGTTTGGGTGGGGTTTCGGGGCGGAAAGGGCGCCCCTGTGATCAGTCTTCCAATCCATCATTGGAATCGACCAGTGCAGGGAAACGCAGAATGACCTCCGTCCCGGAGCCGCGATTTTTATCCACAGGGCTGATTATATCAATTTCTCCCTTTAAATCTTCAACAATGCTAAATACCAGGGAGAGCCCCAGTCCTGTGCCTTCACCCGCTTCTTTGGTTGTAAAAAAGGGATCGAATACCCGGTCCTTGATCGCCGCTGGAATCCCGATACCCTCATCACTGACAGAGAGTCGAACAAAATCGCCTTCGACTGCCGCGCTCATGCTGATCGTGCTATTTGGCTGGCTGGCGTCACGCGCATTATTGATCAGATTGACCAGCACCTGCAGAAGTCGCTGGGCATCTCCGCGAATTCGGATGCGTGGGTCGCAATGGAGTTCAATATTGACGTCTTTTGCTTTCTTGTCGAGGGAGACCAGCGTCTTGGCCTCGTCCATGCATTCTTCTACGGAAACGATTTCATCTTCATACTGGGTCTTGCTGGTACCAGTATGAGCGAAATTAACGAGCGACTGGAGAATGCGCGAGGTGCGGTCTGTTTGCTCGACGATCTGCTCCGCCAGGCCGCTGATTTCCTCATTATCAAATTCATCCCGGATGGTCTGGGCGAGACACGCTATACCGGTAATCGGGTTGCCAATTTCATGAGCCACACCAGCCGCGAGCCGCCCTATGGAGGCCAGGCGTTCACTATGAGTCAAGCCGGCTTCCAGAATCTCTGTTTCGGTAATGTCTTCTATCAGAATGATGACGCCCTCGTGGCTCGAATCCTGTGTGCCTGTTCGCTCAATCTGAGCTTTGTGCAGGTTAATGGCTTTCTTGTTGCCGTTGATTTCGAAGTAATGCTTATAGGAGTGGCTTGCGTCCTCGTCGAGGAAATTACTGAGCAATGAAAGCCAGGGTTCCTGCAATTCATTGACCTGGGAGCCAACGACTTCGCTCGAATCGATTTCTGTGATTTTTTCGAGAGCTCGATTCCACATGACAATTTCATCATCGAATGACAACGAACAGACCCCCAGGGGCAGGTCTAACAGAATTTGTCGATGATATCTGCGCAGGTTATCCAGATCGGCTGCCATGCCGGAGAGATTGCTGCGGTATGACTCGATTCGACGCTCGATGACATTCAGGTCAGAGCTTCCATGTTGGGAAACAATCGCATAAGGAAGATAACCATCAATTAATTCGCGAGCGATCGAAGGGCCCAATAGACCGGAAAGATTTGCTTCCAGTCTGGCTCGCAGGAGTCGCATGGAGAATGGGCGACGATCATTCATGTCGAGACCAAGATCCTGCAAAGCCTGGTTGACTTCGCGGGTAGCCGTGCTCTCTCCAAGTGGTTTGCTCAAGCTCTTGATAAACTCACGTGGAGATTTGGCTACCAACCCGCTTCGCTTGCGGCGCTTGATAGTGTCCAGAGCACAAACATCTGCTGAGCTCCGCTCCTCGTCACTCGTCTTGGTGGTTAATGAAACGGAAACGAATAGCAAGCTGTTAACAATCAATGAAAGCGCCGCGACTTCTCGCCAATTCAGCGCAACCAGCGAGGCTGAATCACTATTGAGAAATAGCGGGAGAAACAGGAACAGGAACCAGATGCTTACGCCGGCTGCCAGTCCGCTCAGAAATCCATTCTTGTTGGCTTGCGGCCAATAGAGTATCGCGAGAATACCTGGTAGAAATTGCAAGCAAGCGGTAAAGGCGATGGTACCGGTAATCTGAATGCCGGTTCGTTCATCCGGAATGAAATGAAAAATAAACCCTGCCCAGATGAGAGCAGTGATCAATGCCCGTCGGCGCCACAGCAGCCAACGATAAATATCCTGATTGGCGGTGGGCTGGGAGATCGGCAATATCAAATGGTTCAGGCACATATTGGACAGTGCGAGGGTGAGCACAATGATGAGGCCACTGGCTGCTGACAAGCCGCCCAGATAGCCGATCACTGTGATCAGGTCAGAGCCATAGGCCGCACCAACGACCACGGGGAAATACTCGACTGGCACGCTGGAGCCTGCCTGTAACCCAGCCCAGAGAATTGGCAGAACAGGAAGCCCCAATAGCAGGAAATACAGCGGTAAGCCCCAACTGGCGATGGAAAGTGCGCGCTGGTCGTTGTTCTCGTTGAAGGTCACATAAAACATGTGCGGTAGCGCCACAGCGGCGGCAAAAAACAACAAGGCAAGCACGTGAAAAGAGCTGAAATAGTCAGTGTTTTTCAGGCTGTCCAGCAGCTCAGGCTGGGATTGTAGCCACAGATCCAGATTATCGAAACCACCAAATCCGCTAAGCACGGCGAAAAGTCCTACGATCAGAAACGCCAGCAGTTTTACCAGTGATTCGAATGCGATCGCCATAACAAGCCCATCGTGTCGGGTTCGTCCAGCACGCTGCGACGTGCCAAACAGAATCGCGAAAGCGGTAATCAATACACAGAATGAAAACGCGATGGCGCTCTCGCTTACCTGAATGGAGAGGAGGTTGGCCGTATCAGCCACCGCACGTATTTGAAGAGCGATGAGAGGAGTAACACCAACGAGCGTGACAAGCGTCGTAGCAGTGCCCGCCCAAGGCGAGCGATAGCGAAACGCAACAAGGTCGGCGAGCGAGCTCAGCTGGTAGGTTTTGGTCAACTCAAGTAAGGGCTTGAGCAGCATTGGCGAAAACAGAAATGCCAATGAAATACCAATCGACGGGGCCAGATAACCATAGCCGTCCCGTAATGCGTTGCCGATTGACGTGTAGTACGACCACACACTTGCGAACACACCCAGAGAGAGCACATAAACGACAGGATGGCGCGTAAGTCGCTCGGGTATCAGGCCTCTGTCGGTTGCGTAGGCCAGAGCGAAGAGGAGCACAAGGTAGCCGCAGCCGAGCGCGAGTAGTGTGGTGATTTCAAAATTCATCGCTGTCCTTTCTGCGGTGAGTCCAGGCCGCTACACAGACAACGAGAAAACCGACAAAGAAAGGTCGGTACCATGCGCCATCGGGCTGATTGATCCAATCGACGCTCATCAGAAAAAGCAGATAGATGATGATCAGAAGAGTGAGAATATAGCGGGGGATATACACGCGGCTTGCCTTGCTAATCAGCAGATTCTGGGATATTAGCCAACTTCGGCACAAGCTGTATATCCCAGTTTTCAATTGCCCAAGAGAGCAGCGTGTCGCAGTCGCTTCGACTCAGATTGGCAGAGGGTGACAGACCGAGATACTGCAAGGCGAGGAATATCAGCTCAACGCCTCTGCTGGTCTCGACGGGTGCTGCGAAATGTTGCTTGCTCAACTTCTGTCCAGTCGCATTCACTATCACGGGAAAATGAGCATAATTGGGAGTTCTGTATCCCAATAGTTGCTGCAGGTAGATCTGCCGAGGCGTAGAATCCAGAAGGTCATACCCGCGAACGATATCCGTGATCTGTTGAAATTCATCGTCAACGACAACAGCAAGCTGATAAGCAAACAACAAGTCTTTGCGGCGCACAACGAAGTCTCCTACCGCACGTTGCAAGTTTTGCTCATAGGCACCCTGGATGCGGTCAACAAATCCGAAAGAGCTATTGGCTACCTGCAGGCGAGCCGCGCTTTTTTTGTTTTTCTCTGGGCTATTGTTTCGGCAATGGCCGTCGTAAATCCCATGTAAGGTTTTCAGGCGTTGCCGCGTGCAATCGCAGCGGTAAATGAGGTCGCGAGCAGCCAAAGTGTCCAGTACGGCCTGATAAGCATCCAGGCGCTCGCTCTGATAGAGCACTGGCCCGTCCCAGTGGAGATGGAGTGCTTCCAATTGACGGAGTATTGTTTCGGCGGCGCCAACCGGTTCTCTGGGAGGGTCGAGGTCTTCCATGCGGAGCAACCATTCCCCCGATCTGGCGCGAGCGTCCAGATAACTGGCCAATGCAGCGATGAGTGAGCCCATGTGAAGCGGGCCTGTTGGTGAAGGGGCGAAACGGCCCCGATAGCCTGCAGAGGTTGGAGCGCTGTTGTGGAGGTCAGTCATGAATTCCGGATAGGAGTTTCAGTGAGCTGAGGGCTGTGCGTGGTGCTTGAGAGAGCTGGCGCTGCCGCAAGTGTAAAAGGTAGGAGCGTGCCAGAATGCTGGGCAGCTTAGCTGCCCAGTTGTTTTTCCTTGATCTCATCAAGGGTCTTGCAATCAATACATTTGTTGGCGGTAGGACGAGCCTCGAGCCGGCGAATGCCGATTTCAATGCCACAAGATTCACAGAATCCGTAGTCATCCTGGGCAATCGCTTCAATCGTGCTGTCAATTTTCTTGATCAGCTTGCGTTCTCTGTCGCGAGTTCGCAGTTCCAGGCTGAACTCTTCTTCCTGGGTAGCACGATCGGCAGGGTCGGGATAGTTGGCTGCGTCATCCTGCATGTGATGAACCGTACGGTCAACTTCCTGCATTAATTGCTCCCGCCAACTCAACAAGATTTTCTTGAAGTGCTCTCGTTGCTTCTCGTTCATGTACTCTTCACCCTTCTTGGGCTTGTAAGGAACGAAGTTCTTGAGAACAGGTTGAGATGCGGTGCTTTGCGCGTTGGACATGATTTCTAATGCCTCTAAAAAGCCCTGCTACCGGCGCTTGTCTGTGCCAACTTTTGATACAAGTAGGCCGCGCTGGACGCAGTTTGTCAGTTACTGTGCGTGGTGCGGGAAATCAGAATACCCGCCTTTCTGGGCCTTGGTTTCAGCGATCCAGAGCCTCTTTTCAGGCACTCGGATTTTTGAAAGCTGGGTAAGCTACCAGATTATTTGGCACGATGCCATAAAAAAAAGAGCGATTTTGATGATGCACCAACGGGTGCTGAGGTCTGCTATATTGCGCTTTCAGGCCTGACATCCCAGGTCTCGTGTCAGAGAGTCAGCCTCTACGAAAGAGAGTCGATCAGAAACGAATGGCAGATACCGCACCAACCAAGACTGTTGTCGATGGGCAACTCAAAACAAGCAGACTCGACCGGGTCAATCCATTCAGAGTGATGACAGTCATGCATCGCGCTGCTGAGCTGGAAGCAGAAGGTCGTCGTATTATCCACATGGAAGTCGGTGAACCTGATTTTATTACAGCCCAGCCCATTAGAAACGCGGCTAAAGCCGCTCTGGACGCTGGGCACACTCAGTATACCGCCGCCCCTGGTATTTCTCGGCTGAGAGCGGAGCTCGCTCGGTACTACTCGAAACGCTATGGCGTTGAAGTCACTCCGGAAAGGGTTCTCATCACTCCAGGAGCGAGTGCTGGATTGATGTTGCTCGCCCATCTTCTCATTGAGCCGGGGGATGAAATCCTGCTGGCAGACCCTGCCTACCCCTGCGTCCGCAATTTTATTCATCTGGTCAGCGGAGTGCCGCGGCTGATTCCTGTAACCGTTGCGGAGAACTATCAACCAACCTTACCGCAGCTACAAGGCGCAGCCGGCACAAGCGCCAAAGGTGTCTGGTTGGCCTCACCTTCGAATCCGACCGGAACGGTATTGAACAGGCATCGTTTGACTGAAATCTGTCAGTGGGCGAGTGCTGAAGGCTTGCACGTGCTGGTTGACGAAATCTATCACGGGCTACACTACGTCGATGATCTGCCCAGCGTTCTGGAAATTCAATCAGATGCTTTCGTGGTCAATAGTTTTTCCAAGTACTTCGGTATGACAGGATGGCGACTAGGCTGGATAGTTGTTCCCGACACCCATATCGAAAAAGCAAATATCCTCGCTCAGAATCTCTATATTTCTGCACCCTCTATTGCTCAGCATGCTGCGCTGGCCGCATTCACTGACGAGAGTATGGCCATTTTCGAGGAAAGGCGGTTGGCTTTCCGTGAGCGCCGTGATTACTTGTGCCAAGAGCTAAGCAAGCTTGGCTTCAGATTGCCGAACCAGGTCGAAGGCGCTTTTTATATCTATGCGGATATCAGCCATTTAAGCGACGATGCAGAGGCATTCTGCCGCACATTGCTGGAAGAGCAGGGCGTTGCAATTACGCCAGGAACAGACTTCGGAGAGAACAACAGTGAGCGCTTTGTGCGCATCGCATTTACGACCAGTATGGAAGATTTACAGGAAGGTATCGCTCGGCTTAAAGCTGCATTGAAGAGCTGATAGTTCCTGCGCTGTATTCGAATAATTACTGAATAATGGAATTCCCAGACCCACTCTTGCCAGCGACATTGATTCGTCGCTACAAACGATTTCTTGCCGATGTGGAATTACCAGATGGCGAGATAACAACCCTGCACTGCCCGAACACCGGGTCCATGAAAAACTGCCAAGAGCCCGGTAGTCGAATCTGGTATTCGCTGTCTGATAATCCGAAACGAAAATACCCTGGCACCTGGCAAGTGGTTGAAGTCGATCAGCAACATCTCGTAGGTATCAATACTGGCCTTGCGAACAAGCTCGTCCACGAATTTCTGAGCAGTGGTGGGCTGCCCTCGCTGCAACGCTACGAACGAATTCGTACCGAAGTGCCCTATGGGCAGCAGGGCAGCCGTATCGATTTGCTGTTCGACTCTGTATCGCGGGCAGAGGAAGAGATGTGCTATGTAGAGGTTAAGAATGTCAGCCTGGGAGTCGGTGGAGGGAAGGGGCTATTCCCTGATGCGGTAACTTCCAGAGGGCAGAAACACTTGCAGGAGCTGATGGAGGTGGCTCATCAGGGGCACAGAGCATTGCTCTTCTTCTGCGTACAACACACCGGAATCACAAGGCTCGCCCCCGCAGACGAAATCGATCCGACTTATGGAAGCTTATTGCGTGAAGCGGCCAACAATGGTGTAGATATTGTTGCGGTCAGGTCGTGCTTCGATATGGCGCGGTCTACAGTAACGCTGAGCGAGGAGATCCCTGTCTTGCTCTGAGCCTCGGGCAGTTATGAGGGTGTCGGCGGTTGCAGGAGCTCATCTGCAACCATGACCAAGGTATTCTCAATGGTAAAAGGAATGGGTTTGAGATATTTCCCCTGACACGGCCCCACAAGGCACTCCCCGTCAGCTATGCGAAATAATGCTCCGTGCGTTGAGCATTGTATGAGTGCACCATCAGCATCAAGAAATCGGTCCTCTTCCCACTCCAATGGCGTCCCAAGATGAGGGCAGCGATTCCAGTAGAGGTAGATCTGATCATCTTTCTTGACGGCAAACAGGTAGCGATTATTGATTTCGATACCTTTTGAAGTACCTTCTTCGATATCTTCGGTAGAGAGTACGGTAATCATCGTTCAAGCGCTGCCTCGAAATCCGACAATAAATCGTCGATATCTTCAATGCCCACGGAGAATCGGATCATACTGTCGGCAATACCCATCGAAGCACGGCGTTCTGGCCCCATTTCAAAATAAATCGTATGTGCAACAGGAATTGCCAGAGTACGGGTATCACCCAAATTGCTTGAGGAAACAACTGTTTCCATGCGATTGAGTACATCAAAACAGTCGACGCCAGCAACGAGGTCGATGCTGAAAATTGCACCATAGCTCTTGAACAATCGGCTCGCCCGCTCGTGCTGCGGGTGGGAATCCAGTCCCGGATAGTAAGTCGCGTTCACATTCTTGTGCTGGTTGCAGAATTCAGCCAGACGCTGCGCATTGGCACAGGAGCGATCCAAGCGAAGCGGAAGAGTTTCCGAGCCTACAGCGAGATGATGTGCAGCTTCCGGGCCCAGCGATGCGCCCATATCACGCAAACCTTTTTTCTTGATCTGGGTAATTCCCCAGGAGGTCGGGTCGCCCTTTTTATAGGTGTCGTAGATATTGTCAAAGCGCGACCAATCGTAGTTTCCACAATCCGTTATGCTGCCGCCGAGAGCATTGCCATGCCCGCCGATGTATTTGGTCAGCGAATTTACGATCAGTGTCGCGCCAACAGACTTTGGCAAGAACAAGTGCGGCGAGGTCATCGTATTATCGACGCAGTAGATTAGGCCGCGATCATTACAGAGTTTACCGATAGCTTCGAGGTCAGCAATCTGGGTGACCGGATTGGCAATTGTTTCAACAAAAACAAGACGAGTCTTGTCAGTGAGCGCCGATTCTACATTTGCGGCGTCTGTAGCATCGACAAACGACACATCGATTCCGAAATTCTGCAGCGTACCGAAGAAGCTGTTGGTGTTTCCAAACAAGAATGCACTCGAAACTATGTGGTCTCCGGCACGTAACAAGGACAGAAAAGTGCTGGCGATCGCTGCCATGCCGGTTGCGAATGCTACGGTATCCAGCCCGTCTTCCATCTTGGTGATGCGATTCTGCAGAGCGATTACGGTCGGATTGAGCTGTCGGCCATAACTGTAACCTGCTTTCTTGCCCTGGAAGACTGCTGCGAGCTCGCGAGCATCGTCATAGCCATAGGCAACGGATGGGTGAACTGCCTTGTGCAGCACGCCATGCTCTGGATTGCTTTTGCGATCAGAGTGCAAATTTGTTGTAAAAAAACCTTTCTTGCTCATCGGGTTCTCGGGAAGGAAAGTTCAGGCAGGTAATGAAGGCGGTTTATACACCAGCCACATTCATAATTAAAGTCGCACAGAGCTACTGTACCACTACTGCTGGTTGTCACTGAGGCTTTGGCAGCTTATGCAAAGCGGGGCTTCAGGTTGTGCCATCAATCTCGGTAATCCAATCTCTTCGTCGCAACGACGGCAGTAGCCATAATCGCCGGTATTGATTGCATTGAGAGCGGCCTTGATTCTCATTAATCGCTGGCGAGTTTTAGTGAGCGTCGACAGCGCCATCTGCTGTTGCTGCATTGCATCCATACGAGAAACTCTCCCGACTTTGCTCTGGTCCAGAGTGACTACGCTGCTCGCCTCCTCACCCAACTTAAGTTGTTTTTCCAGATCGGACTGAGCCGCACACAGTCTGCTGGCAAGCTGCTTGATGTCGTCGTCGGACAATTCACTCATGCGAATATTTCCGTGTTTCTGATCAGTAGGCGGCTGTTACTGTTACTGAAGATTGTTGAACAGCGGGCGTGCGAGTATGAGTTCTTCGATGTCTGAGAGGCGTTGCAGGTACTCGGGGCTGTTTCGGTCTGCGTAGAGAGCATTGAAGTCATCTTCTGACAGCCCGTCACGGTTATTACCGATCTCTGGCATATAGTCCGTTTCGGCGCTGAGGTTTGCCAGT
>JASBUV010000268.1 GCA_030147705.1 Gammaproteobacteria bacterium | reverse complement strand
AATGCGAATGAACTCCTGGAAGACGACCAGATCTACCTGTTTAGCGAAGGACGATTACTGACGCCGCGAAACTCCCTGCATTGGCGCACAGAGCAGGTGTGGGCCGATATTCAAAATCTGGAACAGCTGCATCTGATCAATTATGAATCTGTGCGCACCCTTGCTACTCAGGTTTCTGCTGAAATTGCCCGCAAGCTGGAAGCAGAAGATCACTCCTTGCGCAGCATCCTCATGTCGGAGGGCGCAGATATTCTCACCACGATCGGCAAAGCCAATCAGATCCTCGATTGGCATGCCTCACATCGTTACTGTGGTGCCTGTGGGAACCCGACCATCGCCCAACCAGACAACCGGGTGCTCTCTTGTTCTGCATGTGGCAAGCAGTATTTTCCACGTATCAATCCATGCATCATCGTATTGGTCACACGCGGCGACGAAATCCTGCTCGCGAAAAATGCCCGCTACCAGGGAAACTTCATGAGTTGTCTGGCTGGCTTTATCGAGGTCGGGGAGAGCGCAGAAGAGACTCTGCGGCGCGAGGTTCGCGAGGAAGTCGGCATTGAGGTGCAGAACATTCGCTATGTGAAAAGCCAGTGCTGGCCGTTTCCCTCACAGCTCATGCTCGGATTCTACGCCGACTATCTGAGTGGCGACATCGTGCCGGATGGAGAAGAGATCGAATACGCAAACTGGTTTACTATCGAAGAAGTTCCCCCGGTTCCCAGTCCAGGTATCAGTGTTGCCGGAGAATTAATCACAGGTTACATTGCGGCGCGTAAGTCCGGGATTACCGTCTAATTGCAGGCGATTCAGCTCTGAACACCCAGGAGACAAGGAATGGATTACAGAATAAATAAAGCAGCAGACAAGAGATTGAGTAGTAGTGCAGGGTTGAGGTCGCAGCTGATCAGAATTTTCGCAGGCGCGCTGCTACTGGCAGTGGCTTCTAGCAGTACCGCCCAGGTCGAACGCTTTATTGCCGGCACCGACTACCGTGAGCTCGATGCGCCATTACGTACCGCCGACAGCGACAAGGTCGAAGTGATCGAGCTGTTCTGGTACGGCTGCCCGGGTTGCTATGCCTTCGAACCCCATTTGGCGGCCTGGGAGGCACGGCAAGCTGATTCTATTGATCACAAGCGTCTTCCTGCAGTATGGAATCCCATCACCCGTATTCATGCGCAGGCCTATTACACTGCAGAGGTACTAGGGGTGCTCGACGCGGTTCATAATCCTTTTTTCGATCAGTTCCATGTGCAACGCAATATGCTGCACAACGAGGTCATGATTCGCGATTTCTTTGAGTCATGTGGAATCTCACAGCAAGACTTCGATCGGGTTTTCAATTCTTTCGCGGTACGAACGAGACTGAATCAGGGTGAGACGCAGATGCGTAACTATGGTGATCCAGAAACGCCATCCATCTATGTCAATGGCAAATATGTGGTCACTCTCGGGCCTCGCGGATTTCAACATATGCTCGATGTCCTCGATTATCTGGTAAGCATCGAACAGGGTTAACAACACTGCCATACGATAATCTTGCTGGCAGCTAAGGAGTAGTCTTTGGAATATTTGATTGAATATGGCTTGTTTCTGGCCAAGGCGATTACGATCGTGCTCGCCATCATCTTGCTGATTAGCGCAATCACCAGCAGTGGCAACAAACACGCCCGATCGGGAAGAAAGGGAAGCATCAGGGTAACTCGCCTCAATGAACACTTTGAAGAGATGCGCGATACCCTGCGCGAGAAAGTACTCAACAAACACGAGCTGAAACTGCTAGCCAAGCAGGAGAAGAAGGCGGACAAGGACGCACAGAAGGAACAGAAAGCCAAGCTAAAGCAGGCGCGCCAGACGCCTGCGAGCGAAGAAGATGCCAGCGCAGTGCCAGAAGAGGATGACCGCAAACCCCGCCTGTACGTACTAAACTTTGTTGGCAATATTTCTGCGGATGCCGTCGAGAATCTGCGGGAAGAAATCAGCGCCGTACTCTCCATGGCTGAGTCAAAAGACAGGGTGTTGCTGCGCCTGGAAAGCCCGGGCGGTATGGTGCACGCCTACGGATTGGCAGCCTCTCAACTGCTACGCATTCGAAACAAGAAAATTCCCCTCACCATCTGTGTAGACAAAGTGGCGGCCAGCGGTGGCTATATGATGGCCTGTTTGGCAGACAAACTTGTTGCTGCACCATTCTCAATCATCGGATCGATTGGCGTTGCGCTGGAGATGCCGAACTTCAATCGCGTACTGAAGAAACTCGATGTGGACTACGAGCAGATCACCGCTGGTGAGTTCAAGCGCACGCTCTCAACGTTCGGCGAAATCACAGAGAAGAACCGGCAGAAAGCGCAGGACGATGTGGAAGTCACCCACGGTATCTTCAAGAACTGGGTCAAGGAACATCGACCCAGCGTCGAGATAGACAGGATCGCAACCGGTGAAATCTGGCTGGGCAGTCAGGCAAAGGAACGCTACATGGTAGACGAGATCAATACGAGCGATGATTGTATTGTGTCAGCCTGTGAAGATTCTGATGTCTATGAAGTGGAGTACGAGATCAAAAAATCTCTGCAAGACAAAGTCGGCGGCGCTTTCGGAAGTGCTTTTGACGCCGTCTATTCCCGACTCTTTCACCGCAATGACAATGACTTTCTAAAATAAACCAAGCGAGCCGTAATGCAATACAAAGCCCTGTTAGTCACCGAAGGTGCAGAGAAGAAGTACAACACTGAGATCACTACCCTGGACAGTGACTCGCTTCCGCAAGGCGATGTGCTGATCGAAGTGCATTACTCCTCGCTCAACTACAAGGACGCACTCTCTGCCTCCGGCAATAAAGGCGTTACCCGTAACTACCCACATACTCCGGGTATCGATGCGGCCGGTGTTGTTGTTGAATCGTCCAATCCGGCGATAGAGCAGGGGCAACAGGTTATCGTCACGGGTTACGACCTGGGCATGAATACAGCCGGGGGTTTTGGCCAGTACATCCGCGTTCCTGCTGAGTGGGTTGTGCCCAAACCAGCCAATATGACGCTTCGCGAAAGCATGATACTCGGTACTGCGGGTCTCACTGCAGCGCTTTGTATTGATAATCTGTTGCAGGCAGGTTTGAAGGCCGGGCAGGGGGAAGTCCTGGTGACCGGAGCGACCGGAGGAGTCGGTAGCATAGCAGTCGCGCTGCTGGCCAAACTGGGCTTCAAGGTCGTAGCCAGTACAGGCAAGAAGCAAGCTGAACCCTGGCTGCTCGAACTGGGCGCAAGTTCAACTATCGACCGCAATGAACTCTCGGAAGTGAATCCGCGTCCACTCTTGAAGGAGCGCTGGGCTGGTGCAGTAGACGTGGTCGGTGGAGAAACGCTGTTCAGCGTAATCAAATCGCTAAACTATGGCGCGAGTGTGGCTGCCTGTGGCCTTGTCGAGTCGCCTGCATTTTCTGCTACCGTTTTGCCGTTTATTCTGCGTGGCGTCAATCTGTTGGGCGTGGATTCGGTAGAGCTGCCTTTATCGGTCAAGCAGCATACCTGGGACAAACTTGCCAACGACTGGCGACTGGACAATCTGGAAGCGATGGTCACTGAAATCGGCTTCGACGCGCTGGAGACCAGCTTGCAGTCTGTGCTCGCCGGCAAAGCGAAGGGCAGGTTCTTGCTCAACCTGAAGAGCTGATAACCGGGCGCCCTCAATTAAGATCCCGAATTAGCCTCTCGAATCAGTCTCTTCGAAGTTTCGGATTAATCGCAATTGGCGTTGGGCAGTACATCACCACGATGTAGGAAGAGATCAGGAACGTCACAATGGCAGCACCCTGAATGGTCAGTGATGCAGCTTCTCCGATGGCGCCTGACTGGACCGCAACGAAAGCAATCAGCAAAGAGAACTCACTGATCTGACCAAGGCGCAATCCTGCGTCCCAGGCGAGCACATTGCGCTCACTGAATCGTCTCAGCAAGGAGTGGAAGACAACAGGTTTGATGGTAAGCGCTAGCACTGCGAGCAGCAATGCCGGCGCGAAAATCTCGGAGAGCAGCGCGATGTTGAACTGCGCACCGAGCGAAAAGAAAAACAGAATGAGAAAGAAATCCCGCAGTGGCTTGAGGCTGTGAGCGATGAAGAGCGCAATCGGGCTCGTCGCCAGAGAGACCCCCGCCACGAACGCGCCAATCTCGGCGGAAAGCCCCATCTGTGATGCCAGCGCAGCCAGCCCCAGACACCAACCAATCGCCAACAGGAAGATGTATTCCTTGAAGTGATCGAAGCGGGCGATCAGCGCCACCAACAAGTAGCGAGTTGCCAGATAGGCCAGACCAAGCAGTAGCGGGAATGCCATCAGAACTTGCAGAGCGTTCATTTCCTCGATGTTTCCCGAATCGAGGAAGACCAGAATGAAAATCGCAATAAAGTCCTGCATCAACAGAATACCCACCATGAGCTCGCCCATGTGTTTCTGATGCAGAACCGTTGTTGGTAGCAGTTTGATACCGATGATGGTGCTGGAAAACACCATGCTGAAGCCGATTACGATACATTCGGTCAGGCTGAAACTGAATACGAAGCCAGATCCAAAACCTAACAGGAAGAATGCGCAGGAACTGGCCAGAGTGACGAGAAACGTTTTTCTAAGTGTGATGAACAGCTTGCTCGGCTGCATGTCGAGGCCGAGCAGGAACAGCAGAAAGATAATGCCAAACTCGGCGATGTCAGTGAGTAGCGAAGCTTCCGCAATAAGCCCGAATCCAAAAGGGCCAAGTATCACTCCTACGAAAATATAGGCAACCAGCAATGGCTGGCGGAGAAAGAGCGCCACCGTCGATAACAAGGCGGCGCCTGTAAAGATCAGAAAGAAGGAGAAGAGGAGCGAATCATGTTCCATGGCAAGGGAATCCGGTCGTGACGAGACAAGACCGGACTAGCGCCGCCTGAATAATGGAAGTGGTTCTACAACTGTGCCCTGATAATTGGTGTGGAAGTCTTCGAATGCAGCCAGACAGACATCGGCATCCTGATCGTGCCGTAACTCAAATGCATTGAAACCACAGCGCGAC
The DNA here is from genome assembly GCA_030147705.1 of Gammaproteobacteria bacterium. GTDB lineage: Bacteria > Pseudomonadota > Gammaproteobacteria > Pseudomonadales > Pseudohongiellaceae > UBA9145. Next base: position 20,870 of record JASBUV010000268.1, on the reverse strand, counting down.
ATCAGATACAGCTGATCACGCAGCACATCGCCGATAGCGCGTATTTCGCCTTGATAGCCGAGTCTCTCGCGCAGTTCCCTCGCATTGGTGTACGAGCGACCGTCTGCAAAGGCAGGGAAATTCAGCGCAATCAAAGGGAAGGAATGCACTTCCTCCGCGATGTCATTCACGTTCTCATGGCTGTCCAGCCATAGCGCAAATTCACCGGAATATTCACTGATCTCAGCTTGATAGTTGCGCCAGAACTGCAGCGGCACGATAAAATTCTTGCCGGGTACAGCACTCAGAATTTCCGGTCCGGTAGCAGTCTTGAGCAGTGTCCAGTCGTTTCTCTCGACCTTGCCGTCTTTAATCAGCGTTGGCATAAACGACCTCCTTGAATGGATCAATACCGATACGGTTGTAGGTATCGATAAACTTCTCACCATCGGTTCGCTTGTCTTTGTAGACTGCGACCAGCTTTTCAATTACCAGCGGGATCTCATCCTGGGCAAACGCCGGGCCGATGATCTTGCCGAGCGAAGCCTCATTTCGGGACGAGCCGCCCAGCGACACCTGATAGAACTCTTCACCTTTCTTGTCGACCCCGAGAATACCAATATTGCCGACGTGGTGATGGCCGCAGGCATTCATACAGCCAGAGATATTGATGCGCAAATCACCAATACTTTGCAGTTCTTTGAAGTCTGCAAACTTGCGCTGTATGGACTCCGCGATCGGAATCGACTTCGCATTAGCCAATGCACAGAAGTCTCCACCCGGACAGCAGATAATATCTGTTAGTAAATCGAGGTTATGGCTGGAGAGTGCTTTGCTACGCAGTTTTTCCCAGAGCTCAAAGAGCTGGTCCTGACGCACGTCAGCAAGAACTACATTCTGATGGTGAGTTACGCGCACCTCGCCAAAACTGTATTGCTCTGCGAGCTCAGCAAGATAATCCAGTTGCTGGTCGGTCACATCACCAGGCGCAACGCCCGTCGCCTTCATGCTTACGGTGACGATCGAGTATCCTGACTTTTTATGCGCTTTCACGTTCTGCTCGTACCAGCTGGCAAAGAGCGCGTTGCTGGACAAAGCCGATTGCAGAACAGTAGGGTTGTCTTCAAGGGTTTGATAGTCAGGGTCGACAAAGAATGCTTTACAGCGCTCGATCTCTTCTTCTGTCAGGGTCTGCGGACCGTCTTTGATCAACTCCCACTCGTGCATGACTTTCTCACGAAATGCTTCGAGCCCGGTTTCACGCACCAGAATCTTGATGCGTGCCTTGTATTTGTTATCTCGCCGACCTTCACGATTGTAGACACGCATAATCGCTTCCAGCGCGGTGAGCAAATCGACCTTCGCTACAAAAGGGAATACTTCCTGACCAATCACCGGGGTACGTCCCAAACCGCCTCCGGCGAGTATGCGAAACCCGGTTTCACCTTCGGCATTTTGCACGATATAGATACCGATATCGTGCACCTGGGTGGCGGCCTGATCTTCCTTCGTACCACACACGGCAATTTTGAACTTACGTGGCAGAAAAGCGAATTCCGGATGGAAAGTCGACCACTGACGAATGATTTCACAGTACGGCCGAGCGTCTTCGATCTCATCGGGGGACACGCCAGCGAACTGATCAGTGGTGGTATTGCGGATGCAGTTACCGCTCGTTTGGATGGCGTGCATTTCAACATCAGCGAGGTGCGCAAGAATATCTGGCACTTCTTCCAGCTCAGGCCAGTTAAACTGAACATTCTGCCGGGTGGTGAAATGTGCATACCCCTTGTCGTAGTCGCGAGCGATCATGGCCAGTTGGCGAAGCTGGCGTGATGACAGCATGCCATAGGGCACGGCAATCCGAAGCATTGGGGCCATACGCTGTACATAGAGTCCATTCTGCAGTCGTAAGGGCAGGAATTCCGCGTCACTGAGTTTGCCATCGAGATAGCGTTCAGTTTGCCCGCGAAATTGCGCGACACGGTCGCTTAGCATCTGGTGGTCGTAGTTATCGTAGCTGTACATGGTTCCATTCACGTATAAACAGAGCGAGGCATTGTAAACAATGCCTGGGGTATTCACTAGCGCAGATTGGGCGCCAGCAGTTTACTGAGCCCTGCGCTTTCCACCTGTTTGCGGCGGGCAAGATCATCAACTTGTTCCTGGTCGATTTTGCCGACCGAGAAATAGCGAGACTCAGGATGAGAGAAATACAGGCCGCTGACACTTGCTGCAGGCCACATGGCATAACTCTCGGTTAGTTTGACGCCGATAGCTGTTTCGGCATCCAACAAATTGAACAGGGTTTCTTTCTCGCTGTGATCAGGGCAAGCCGGATAACCCGGAGCGGGGCGAATGCCCTGATACTTCTCAGCAATCAATTCTTCGTTACTGAGCGCTTCACTGGGTTGGTAACCCCACAGCTCTTTGCGCACGCGCTCATGCATGTGCTCTGCAAAGGCTTCGGCCAGTCTGTCCGCCAGTGCTTTGGCAAGAATCGCTTGATAGTCATCGTTGTTAGTCTGGAACTGCTTCGCAAGCTCGTCCGCGCCGAAACCGGTGCTGACTACGAAGCCGCCGATATAATCCTGCTCCGCTTCTGTATCGGGAGCAATATAGTCGGCCAGGCTCAGGTTGCTGAGGCCGTCGCCCTTGACCATTTGCTGTCGCAGGAAGTGGAGTTTGGCGATCTCTTCCTTATTGCCATCTTCCGAAAGTATCGCGACATCGTTGTCACCGATGCGCTGCGCCGGCCAGAAGCCGATCACAGCCCGTGCTGTGAACAGTTTCTCTTCGACAATTCGCTTGAGCATCGCCTGGGCATCATCGAACAAATCTCTTGCTGCCTTACCGACTTTGTCGTCATCCAGGATGGCCGGATATTTACCAGCCAGAGACCAGGTAATAAAAAACGGGGTCCAGTCGATGTAGTCAATTAGCTCGGCAATAGGGTAGTCGTCGAATATTCGCGTCCCCAGAAACGAAGGCTGAGGGGCTTGATAGGCTCCCCACTTGCCATTCGGTTTGTTGGCATTCGCGTCTTGATAGGACAGCAACTGCATTTTGTTGCTACGGTTCGCAGTCCGCTCTCTTATCTTCGCATACTCGTCTCGAACGCCTTCGCAAAAGACAGGCTTGTTCGCCGCATTAAGCAGTGTGCTGACCACGCTAACGCTTCGAGACGCATCGGGCACATAAACCGTGCAATCGTTGCGGTAGTTTTCCTCAATCTTAACGGCAGTATGAGCCTTGGACGTGGTAGCGCCGCCAATCAGTAGCGGGATCTTGAATTCGAGGCGCTGCATCTCACTGGCGACATGTACCATTTCATCCAGCGAGGGTGTAATCAAGCCACTCAAACCAATGATGTCGACCCGTTCGTCGCGTGCGGTTTGCAGAATTTTTTCTGCGGGAACCATGACGCCAAGATCGACAACCTCGTAGTTATTGCAACCCAGCACGACACCAACAATGTTTTTGCCGATATCATGCACATCGCCTTTCACGGTTGCCAATAACACCTTGCCCTTGCTTCCCGAATCAGCGGCAGTCTTCTCAGCCTCGATGTAGGGGAGGAGATAGGCAACAGCCTGTTTCATAACGCGCGCGCTTTTTACGACTTGCGGCAAAAACATCTTGCCACTACCAAACAGATCGCCGACCTCATCCATGCCGCGCATCAAAGGGCCTTCGATCACTTCGATAGGGCGCTCACATTGCTGTCGCGCCAATTCTGTGTCTTCTTCAATAAAGCGCGTGATTCCCTTCACCAACGCGTACGCCAGACGTTGTTCGACCGGCTTCTCGCGCCAGGATAAATCTTCTTGCTTCTGCTTCTGTTGTTCGCCGCTGTATTTTTGTGCGACTTCCATCAATTTCTCTGTAGCTTCGTTATGGCGGTTAAGCACCACATCCTCGACCGCATCTTTCAGGTCTTTCGGGATTTCGTCATAGACTGTCAGCTGACCGGCGTTAACGATGCCCATTGTGAGTCCGGCCTTGATGGCGTAATACAGAAAGACCGAATGGATCGCTTCGCGCACGGTGTTATTGCCGCGAAACGAAAATGACACATTACTGATCCCGCCTGAGATCAACGCCCCCGGCAGATTCTTCTTGATGAACTTGCAACACTCGATAAAGTCGACAGCGTAGTTGTTGTGATCTTCGATGCCTGTTGCGATGGCAAACACATTCGGGTCAAAGATGATATCGTCTGCCGGGAAGCCAAGTTTTGAAACAAGCAATTCATAACTGCGCTGACAGATTTCGTTCTTGCGTTGCAAGGTGTCAGCTTGGCCTGTTTCATCGAAGGCCATGACGATTACTGCGGCACCGTACTCCATGCACAGGCGCGCCTTGGCAAGAAAGTCTTCTTCGCCTTCTTTGAGACTGATCGAGTTAACGACTGCCTTTCCTTGAATACATTTCAGCCCGGCTTCGATGATCTCCCATTTGGAAGAGTCGACCATGATAGGTACGCGACTGATCTCTGGCTCGGATGCGACAAGCTTCAGAAACTTCTCCATCGCAGCCAGCGAGTCGAGCATGCCTTCATCCATATTGATGTCGATAATCTGCGCGCCAGCTTCCACCTGCTCACGAGCGACATCGAGTGCTTCTTCGTAGTTTTCTTCTTTGATCAGGCGAGCGAATTTGGCTGAACCGGTGACGTTGGTTCGCTCGCCAACATTGACAAACAGGGAATCTGCAGTGATATGGAAGGCTTCCAGACCACTTAATCGGCAGGCCGCTTTTGGTTCGGGAATACGGCGTGGGGCGAGCCCCGCCACAGCAGCGTCAATTGCGGCGATATGATCGGGCGTAGTACCACAGCATCCGCCAACAATGTTGACAAAGCCTTGTTCGGCAAATTCCTTGATGATGCGCGCCATGGCTTCCGGCGACTGATCGTACTCGCCAAATTCGTTCGGCAATCCGGCGTTAGGGTGGGTCGAGACATAGGTCGGCACCAGCGCGGACGTTTCCTCAATATGCGGTCGCAATTGTTCAGCACCCAGCGCGCAATTGAATCCTATGGAGAGCGGCTTGGCATGGGCTACGGAATTACAAAATGCTGCGACTGTTTGCCCGGAAAGCGTTCTCCCGCTGGCATCGGTAATGGTGCCGGAGATCATGATAGGTAACTCGACACCCACTTGATCAAAGGTACGCCGCGCTGCAAAGATCGCCGCCTTGGCATTGAGTGTGTCGAACGCAGTTTCGATCATGATGATGTCTGCACCGCCTGCGATCAAGCCACGGCAGGAGATGCTGTAATCAGCAACCAGGTCATCGAACGAGGTATTGCGAAAACCCGGGTCGTTCACGTCGGGTGAAATGGAAGCCGTCTTACTGGTTGGCCCGAGAATACCGGCAACGAATCGAGGCCGATCCGGTGTCTGCCGGGTCATCTCGTCGCACGCTTCTCTGGCGAGTTTCGCGGCGACTTCGTTCAGCTCCAGCGTGATGTCTTGCAGATGATAATCAGCCTGTGAACTGCGCGTCGCGTTGAAGGTATTGGTTTCGAGAATATCCGCACCGGCCTGCAAGTAGGCAAGATGAATATCCCTGATCACATCGGGCTGCGTGAGACACAACAAATCATTGTTGCCGGAAATGTCATGAGGGAAGTCAGCAAACCGTTCCCCCCGAAACTGTGCATCGGAAAGCTTCTTCGCCTGAATCATTGTTCCCATGGCACCGTCGAGGAGAAGAATGCGTTGGGTGAGGGCGGAACGAAGGAGTTGTTCTGAATCTTTGCGTTGCATAGTGTTTTAGTTGTTGCCTCTGTAGGGTGATCTGCCCGCTGTGACAGGCTTAAGTTAATGAAAAAGCGCACAATTCTAGCAAAAGCTGCAATCCTGATCACGCAAATAATTGAGTAATTTGCTCAGGTATTTTCAATGGCTTCGGCATCTAGTAAAATCGGTGCCAGATTTGAAGTCCACGAGGAACCCATGGTTACCATTACTGAATCCGCCCAGGAATACCTGAACCAGCTGTTGGCCAAGCAGAATTGCGAGGGTATTGGCGTGCGTATTTTTATACTCGATGCAGGGACTCCACGCGCGGAGACCTGTATTTCATTCTGTCGCCCCGGTGAAGAGAAAGAGGACGATGAGATGAAAGAGTATGCAGGCTTCAAAGCCTTTATCGACGTGCCAAGTATACCGTTTTTGGAGGATGCTGTGGTGGATTTCGCCAAGGATTCCATGGGCGGCCAACTCACCATCAAGGCGCCGAACTCACGCCTGCCGAGAATTACAGAAGAGAGCTCTCTTGAGGAGCGCGTGAATTACGTACTCTACAACGAGATCAATCCCGGCCTGGCTGCCCACGGCGGGCAAGTCACACTGGAAGAGATTCACAACGAGAGCATTGCCGTGCTCCGCTTCGGTGGTGGCTGTCAGGGCTGTGGCATGGTTGATGTCACACTCAAGGACGGCGTCGAGAAGACTCTGCTGAGCCAGATTCCCCAGCTCACTGGCGTGCGGGATGTGACAGATCACTCCAATACCGAAAACGCTTACTACTAGACTCTGTCGACTAAGTAGACTGAAGCGATCGCGGGACTGGCGCCGAGCCGAGTAAATTCCCGATGTGCGGCTGCGGAATCGCCGTTTGCTGCCTCAATCAGTGATTATCAGGCGCTGGGTCAGGCAGGATAAGCCGCCTGCAATGCGTCATAGACTCTGGTACCGAAGTCGGCATCCTGGGGATCCAGTTCATGGATGATGTCCACGAGATATTCATTGTCCTCGCGACCCTGCCATTCCTTTAGATAGCTACCTTCCTTGTAGCCATGATCCTGGCGAAACATGTTCAGGACATTCTTGCCCACGTACTGCCGATAGAGCTCAGTCCAGTCCATCTCGCAATCGTCCATGATCGATGCGAACAGCGGCATGTCGATGCGACGCAGCGCAGAGAGTGCGATCATCAGTTCGAGTTTTCGAACGAGGTCGAGATCGGGCAGATAATATTCATTGCCATCGATCATTACCGAGTCCTGCGTGGTGATACTGGCCATGGCAGCCAGCAGTGCATCCAGAGGTTCAGCAGATTCATGTTCGTTGCGCAGCAGAATCTCCGACAGAATGAAATGCCAGATATCGATCAGTTCCATTTGCAGCTGTGGCAGATCCTTATCCTGCTTTTTCCACCATTTCCAGCCATGGTGTTCGATGGCTTCTGCACCTTCTATAGCTACTGCGCGGAGATAGGGGTATCGGGCTTGCACCCAGTTAGGGTCTACTTTGGCATTCATGCGCGCCTGAAGGCTGAGCATGGTGAGCGCCTGATCTTTGGACAGCATAACGATAAATAATGGGAGTAGGTGAGGTGATTAAATTTACTGCGCGTTAATTATCAGGAATCGGCAGAGAGAGCCTGACGTTTAGCGTGGCGCAGCGAGCTGAGCATTTCTTTGCGGCTTTGCAGCATGTCACTGTACGATTTTCTGGCCGCAATGATCTCATCGTTGCTGCCGTCTTTCTCTTCCAGCTCAGCCAACCAGGCTTCCAGTACTGCAATTTCACTGGTGAGCTGCTGGGTGCCTTCTTCGATCAATTTCTGATCAATGCCGATGTCTGCCGCGTCATCGAGGGAATTGGCGTCTTGTTTGCTCATAGCTTGACCCTTGGTGTGCCGATATTCTGCGCATTTCGCACTTATTTTTGTTACGTGCCTCGTCGTGCACGGAATCTGGCGCGAAGTCGCGCCAAGGTGACTACGTCAAGCAGGTCAGGCATTGCGATCCCTGAAAACCCAGCCACAGTGTTAATTGTCGGCAGCAGCCCAGAATGTCATAGAGGTTTTGTGGGGTCAAGAAACACGGTCTGTAGCCCTGAAACTGAAGCCCGCGAACAAGGGGGTGTCCGTCAATCAAGCCTGGCTGGAAACGAATTTTTCCCACCAATTACGATGATAAGAGCGAGGCGGGGTGTGTTGTTCGGGCCGACCCCAGATCGCGAGCATGGTCTTGATATCACTCTTGCGAATCAGGCGCAGATGCGCATACCCGATCTCAGAGTAGTCATGCTGCAGCGCATTGACCCGATCCAGATCCAGCTCCTTGAGCTGGTTCAGCGTCAGGTGCTCTGTTTCATCAGTCTTGTCATGCAACAACTCAGCAGTAACTGCCAGTTGATACAGCCTTCGCAGACCAGCCTCACGGACCTCTACAGGCAGGTTTTCATCCTTGATCTTGAGTCGTTCGATGATGCAGGCCTGATTATAGGCACCCCACAGCGGGAACTCCTGCTGGCAGATCGCCATTGCGGCATCAAATGAATTCTTTTTCTTTAACTCGGCAACCTGATTAAGCCAGTTCTGGGGGGATTTGACAGGTTTAGGCTTGGTAGCACGCTCAGCCTTACCCGCTTTCTCAAGGCGAGCAGTAGCAGTATCAGGCGCTGAATCCTCATCCTGGTTGAGCGGAGGCAGCGGAGTCGATCGATCAACGGTGTATTCAACTTCCATTGTCTGATAGCGATGCAGACCATAGACAGTGATGACAAGCAGCGCGACAGCCAGCAGAATTGACAGGAATGCAACCATAAAGACCTGATCCACTTAGTTCGAAGTTCAGCTTTCAACGGCCAACCAGCGACAGTGCTGGTCCAACCAAGCCAGAAAATGCGGGAGAGAATCTCCGATCTTGTCGATCCTGTCCACAGCTCAATCTGATACTAGCAAATAGACGGGCAGCGGGCGACGTATGCCACAATGAATCTCGTTCGCCGCCATTTTCAAATCCAGCTCACGAGAGTTGACAGCTGAGATCCAGGCGGCCTGACGCGACTGATGAAGGGTTGATGAAGTGTTAAGGAGGGGATCATAAAGAAGGGCACGAAAATTCATGATTTGGGCTTGACTGAATCAGGCAAGCTCCTTAGAATCCCCCGCTCGCTGAATAGCACTCAGCGCCTGCGTCCCCTTCGTCTAGAGGCCTAGGACACCGGGTTTTCATCCCGGCAACAGGGGTTCGAAACCCCTAGGGGACGCCATTTAACCTTCTGATTTTATTGACTTTTTTTGATTTTCCCCCCTCTAGGGGAACCCTAGGGGCATCATTTGGGCGTGCCCTCGTCCTTCGAAGTGAATCTCGCCCACTCATATCCTCCACATATTTTTCGCACATAAATGCATTACTTCATCATCACCATATGATGAAATGTTAGGCACGAAGCACTTCTCGGGTCGCTTACTTCAATTATTTCCTCGCTTTCAGTCGATATCTGGGACTGCCATCAACTGGCTCAAGCACATCAAAGTGCGAATGTATCCAAGCACGAGTCCTTCGCACGTTGATTATTGTGGTACGGCCTATAACGGTATAGTGATAGCCTCTCGTCAGGTGTCGTGCAATCCAGTTAGCGATTGTCCATGGTTTAACGCCAAGGTCGTTTGCGAATTTAGCTTTCGTACAAAATAAAGTCATAGTGTTGTCCCCAATTTGGGGACAACATAACACGTCCCTATAATCGGGACAATGAAAAAAACACTCCATTCACCAGAGTATTTAAAGTTAATTGCGTGGCTGAAAGCAGTCAGGCGAGCACGTGGCATGACTATTCGAGAACTTGCAGCAGAATTAGAAGTGTCGCATTCCTTTGTGGGGAAAGTGGAACAGGGTGAAAGACGGTTGGATGTTATGGAATTTGTCTCTTACTGCAGAGCGCTAGGAATTTCTGATCAGGAAGGCATGAAAGCCGTGTATGGAGCTAAGAATTGAGTTATAGCGAGTGCTTCAGGTTTCGCGCATAGTCTTTGTAACTAGCCTCTATCTGGCTTGCGGCGACAAGTCTACCTCGCACTTTGTTTAAGAGTTTTTCTTTTTCTTTTTCATCCGCAGAACTGCGAATACTCACAATATCAGCATGAATTGCCTTTCGATGCTTATTTCTTACAACAGCTTTCTCTCGAGTCAATACAGCACCAGTGACTAATTTTGGTCTAGCTGCATCATATAACTTCGTTTTCTTATTATTTACAGTTAATCGTGCCCTAGCTATCTCAGTCGAAACAGCATTCTTGAATTCCCTATTAACTCGACTCCCGGAAAAAGTAAGATCATCCACAAATAGCGTCATTGTTATACTTCGATCTTTACTCAACTTATTCAGCTTTGAGAAAAGTTTGTGATTACACCAATACGCCAGAAGCATACTCAGCCTACTTCCAGTAGGCACATGCCCATCGTACGTACACAAATTCGCTAGCAAACCTGCTGCATCGGCAGACATTTCGAAAGTATCGCGGAAGAGATGATAGACCGACTTCTGGCTCACAGAAGGATAGAAAGACTCAATATCCATCGTGAGCAAAGGAACATCTCCAGAATGGGACAGAGCATTGGTCACATTAGACCTTCCTTTCACACCGGAATGTACGAAATCAGGTGTTTTTATCCTGGCAAGTAGGCTTGCGATACGAGTATGCAATTTGTTCAGCTGCAATACAGGGGCTTGGATTTCTCGTGTTTTTTGACCTTTCTTAATGTCGAAAACTGAATATTGTGGCTTGCTTGCAGTAGAGCAAACTGAAGATGTAGTGCCTCCTAGAAGGGCAGCTAACTTCCTCTTGCTCCGTAGCCGGAAAAGAGGGGAGTCGGCAATATCATATGACTTGCCTTTTGTAATTATCTTCAGTTTTTTCTTAACTTTCGGCTGGGTCAGAATACCTGACATTTATCCACTCCATGACCTTCACAATTTTGTTCGCGAAATTCAATCGAAAATTGTCAGATGCCTTAGCGGTTTCCATGTTCTCAGCAAATAGCAATAAAGATGATGCAGGTATTGAGTAAATTTGAGCGTATTTTTCAAGCAACTCTATCGAGACCGGCTTTTTGCCACTTTCAATTTCTGAAATGTATGAAGCTGAGATATCAAGCTTGTTGGCCAGCTCATTCTGTTTATACCCATGAAATATCCTCATCTGTTTGAGAGCTTCATGTAGCACGTGTGACCTCCTATTTAATTATAAGCGTACAGGCGACCACGTTAATCAGAGCCTGATCCGAACAACCATTCGTACAGCATACAAGCAATCTTCACCAAAGCGATGAAGAACTTGATTACCCTCCATACGAACCGCTTACTACTCCGGTTGGGCTCTTTCTCATTGCGTGTCCTACAGTAATTACATATTGCATGATAGATCTTCATGGATATTTCCTCTTAGGTATGGGGTGAAGAATTTCACCCCTCTTCGCCGACCAAGGAGGAATGGAGAGTACTGTAGGCAAACCCTGTACAATCAAACCCTTGAGAGTTCGCCCTCAAGGGTTTCCGCATCACGCTAGGAGTTATCTAAGCGAATTAGTATCGCCGATAATCGTCTGCGCGAAGCTAAGGCAGGACTGGGTGGGTCCCTCGGCACACGAAGTGCCTCTGCATGGCGAAGTTGTTCTCCGTTCAATATGCGACGGAGAGATAATATATCAGCCCATCGCTAATTGCAAAGATTATTCGCTAATAGCGAACAATGTTCTCAGGATTTATCGCGGAGATATCAATCAGTATCTTACCTTCGGGAGACACAGCCACAGCTTGGAGAGCTATATCAATTAAGTGGTGAAGCAAATCGCTGTCACGCATTGGCTCCTCTCCGATTGCTACTAGCTCATGATTGAGCCTAGCTGCTTTTTCCCTAAGCGCTGTTTGCTCGAATACTTTTAAGCGCAGTGATTCTGGCAAAGCTAATCCCTCTTAACTATTCCTTCATTATAACTCGTATGTTGTTGTATTTACGAAAAAAAACATGTATTTTGTGTGTTTGTATACAAGTAATATGCATGCATAGGTTCGAAACCCCTAGGGGACGCCATCTCAACAGCCTGAAGCCTGACCTCGGTCAGGCTTTTTGCTTTCTGACTTCAAGACTCTTGCTATAGCTACCCATTTGCTGACTGGCCCCAGTCGAGGCATACTCCGGCAGCTTGCTAACAACAGAAATTTCAGCCATGACTACTGCGATCGCCATCCATAATTTGCGCAAGACCTATGCAAACGGTTTTGAGGCACTGAAAGGCATTTCGATGGAAGTGAATGAAGGGGACTTCTTCGCTTTGCTCGGGCCAAACGGAGCGGGCAAATCCACCACTATTGGTGTGATCTCCACGCTGATCAACAAGACTGGTGGCGATGTCGTCGTTTTCGGCCGCGATGTTGATACGCATGTGTACCAGACCAAGCTCGATCTGGGCATCGTTCCCCAGGAAGTAAATTTCTCGCAATTCGAAAAAGTTCGCGACATCGTCATGACCCAGGCTGGCTATTACGGCCTGACGCGCAAGATCGCTGCTGAGCGAACCGAGAAATATCTGCGCAAACTCGGACTGTGGGACAAGCGCAATGAACGGTCGCGCGCATTGTCCGGAGGCATGAAACGCCGTTTGATGATTGCCAGAGCACTGGTCCATGAACCCAGACTGCTGATCCTCGACGAGCCTACTGCCGGTGTGGATATCGAATTGCGTCGTTCGATGTGGGAGTTTCTCACCGAGATCAACGCCCAGGGCACGACGATTATTCTCACTACCCACTATCTGGAAGAAGCAGAACAGCTGTGCCGTAACATCGCCATTATCGACAAGGGCGAAATCATCGAGCATACCAGCATGAAGAAATTGCTCGCTGAGCTTGATTCGCAAACTTTCATACTCGACAGCGAAGCCGAGCTATCAGGTGAGATCAGTTTTTCCCGGGAAAACGTGAGTGCGCGCATCATCGACAGTCACAGCCTCGAAGTAACGATTGGTGCAGACATTGCGATCAATTCCCTGTTCTCGGAACTCTCGGAAAAGGGCATCAACGTCAGCAGTTTGCGCAACAAGACCAACCGCCTGGAACAGCTCTTTCTTTCTCGCCTCAATCGCAACGGCCGCAGCGATGCTGCTGTGCAGGGGTAGGTGACATGTTTACGAATCATAAATTTATCGCATTTGAAACCATCGTAATCAAGGAAGTGCGCCGCTTCATGCGCATCTGGCTACAGACACTCGTACCGCCAGCTATCACGATCGGCCTTTATTTCGTCATCTTCGGCAATCTGGTTGGTCGGCGCATCGGTGAGATGGGCGGATTCGACTACATGCAGTTTATTGTGCCCGGCTTGATCATGATGTCGGTGATTCAAAACTCATACTCCAACGTTGTGTCGAGCTTTTTCAGTCATAAATTCCAGCGCAGCGTGGAAGAATTACTCGTGGCACCTGTTCCGAATTACATCATCCTCGCAGGATTTGTAGTTGGAGGCATGGCGCGTGGCCTGGCGGTTGGCGCTATCGTGACAATTATGGCGCTGTTCTTTGCCGATCTGCAGGTCGCCCATCCATTGATCACCGTGAGCGTGATCCTGATGACCTCGCTTGTGTTCTCGATGGCAGGCTTTATTAACGCGATTTTCGCCAACAGCTTCGATGATATTTCGATCATTCCGACGTTTGTCCTGACCCCCCTGATTTATCTTGGCGGAGTCTTCTATTCGATTCAGCTGCTGCCGGGTTTCTGGCAAATCGTCTCGGGAGTGAACCCGATTTTCTACATGGTCAACGCCTTCCGCTTCGGCATTCTTGGCAGCTCTGATGTCGACGTGTATTGGGCCTTTGTCATACTGGCAATCTTTGCTGTTGTGCTTTATGCAGGCTGTATCTGGTGCCTGCGCCGCTCGACAGGACTCAGACACTAAGCCCGCGTCAGCGGTCTCTTGCAGCAGGAACAGACATGAGCAGCAATCCCCTCGGCGAGAAAATCCCGAGCCCCAGCAAATACGATCCGGGGATTCTCTATCCGATTCCACGCTGGCCTGCACGATCGTTACTCGATATCGACAAGAAACTGTTGATGTACGGCATGGATCACTGGCATGCCTATGAATTGTCCTGGCTCAATGCCAAAGGCAAACCGCAGATCGCAATGGCCGAGTTTTTCTTCGATGCGGACTCGGAGAACATCGTTGAGTCCAAGTCACTCAAGCTCTATCTGAATTCGTTCAACCAGGAACGCTTCGAAAGCACTACGCAACTTGCAGAAGTCATCGAAAACGATTTGTCGGCACTCAGCAAATCCAAAGTCGTGGTGAAGCTGGCCGGTCTTGGGCAGGGAGAATCGCCGTCTGTCAGCATGCGACAAGGTCACTCACTCGACAGCCTGGATATCGAAGTGTCTGTCTATGAGCCGGACGCTGAACTCCTGCGCTGCAGCGCATCACCAGCCTTTGATGAATGCGTTTATTCAGATCTGTTCAAGTCAAATTGTCCGGTCACAGGCGCACCAGATTGGGCGAGCGTACAAATACAGTACACAGGGCAGGGCATCGATGAGGGCAGTCTGTTGCAATACCTTTGCTCATTCCGCAATCATCAGGGCTACCACGAAGAATGCGCAGAGCGGATATTCAGAGACATCATGCAAGCCTGCCAACCCGACGAGCTGACCCTCGCGATGAACTACTTACGCAGAGGCGGCCTGGACATCAATGTCTACCGCAGCACACGGCCAATGACCTCACAAGAAGTCATCCCGCGCTTACTCCGCCAGTAGCAAACTTGTAAATCACGCACTGCTGGGCTAGAGTACGCGCGTTTTTGCGTCCGCCAACGCAATTATTGCTACAATCAAACAAAAGGTGAGGTGTCCGAGTGGTCGAAGGAGCACGCCTGGAAAGTGTGTATGTCGCAAGGCATCGAGGGTTCGAATCCCTCCCTCACCGCCAATAAAACAAAACAGGCCCCAACGGGGCCTTTTTTGTTTTATCCGCGATCAGGGATCGCGGTGAGAACCCTTGTTCGAAAGGAGCGAAGCTCCGCAGACGGCACGCAGTGCCGCCCGAAGGGTAATTTATTTGGTTAAGCCAAATAAATTATCACAGCTGCGCAGCAGCGCAGACGCCTGCAAGGCGCCCCGCAGGGGTGAACATTTCAGCTCAGCTGAAATGTGAATCAACCCCTCCCTCAGGCGCGCAATGCGCGCCGATCTCCATCCAATCACAATCCAAAACAAGCGCACCCTCTATCGAGCCTTTTTCGTTGTACCCACAATCAACAATCCCACGAAAAACCCTCACACGAACACCCCCAATTCTCACCCAAACCCCGATCCTCTGTGCTATCATTCATCCCGGTCCTTGTCGGTCCCCGCGCAATGGTAGGTTATGAACCCCGCCAGGCCCGGAAGGGAGCAACGGTAGTAGCTGATTCATGTGCCGTGGTGTGGCTGACAAGGGCTTTATAATCTGTTTTAAAGAAGCAACAGGCCGGATGGCTAACCGGCAACTCTTTCCACGGTAGGATTTCCAGCGAAAAGCTCAGATGAGTTATCAGGTACTGGCCCGTAAGTGGCGACCTTCAAACTTCTCCCAGGTTGCCGGCCAATCTCATGTTCTGCAATCCCTGATCAATGCGCTGGACAATAATCGTCTGCACCATGCCTATCTCTTCACCGGTACTCGTGGTGTCGGGAAAACCACATTGGCCAGAATTCTTGCCAAGTGTCTGAACTGCGAAGAGGGCATCACTTCCACGCCTTGCGAAACCTGCACGGCATGTACCGAGATTAATACGGGCCGCTTTGTAGACCTTATTGAGGTAGATGCGGCTTCTCGAACCAAGGTGGATGACACGCGAGAATTGCTCGACAATGTGCAATACGCACCCGCCCGCGGACGCTTCAAGGTCTATCTCATCGACGAAGTGCACATGCTGTCCAACCACAGCTTTAACGCTTTGCTGAAGACACTTGAAGAACCACCACCCCACGTCAAGTTTCTGTTCGCGACAACCGATCCACAAAAACTGCCTGTTACAATCCTCTCGCGCTGTCTTCAGTTCAGTCTTAAAAATCTCAGCCCCGAGTTGATTCAGCAGTATCTCGTTCAGGTGCTGACTGACGAGCAAGTGCAGTACGATGAAGAAGCGTTGTGGCAAATCGCAGCAGCGGCCCGCGGCAGTATGCGCGACGCACTGACGCTCACCGATCAGGCCATTGCGTTTTGTGAAGGGCAGATAAATGCCGCAGCTGTCATCGAAATGCTCGGCGTACCGCAGCATCAACAGGTCATAGCGCTGCTCCAAGGTCTGGCACACAGAGATACACAGCAAGTTCTCAGCACTATTCAGGACATGGCCGCACAATCTCCCGATTACGGCAACACACTGGATAGCCTGCTATCTGCGATGCACAGAATGGCGCTGGCCCAGGTCGCCCCTCAAGCAGTCGACAACAGTTTTGGCGATCGCCAGGCCTTGATTGAACTCGCTGCACAATTCACTCCTGAAGATATTCAGCTTTACTATCAAATTGGCAGCAAAGGACGCGACGAACTTCGCCTTGCTACCGATCTGCGCGTTGCTTTCGAAATGCTGCTGTTGCGCATGCTGATTTTCTCTCCGCGCTATACCGAGCTGAGCGAAGCCGCTCCTGATTCCGAAAAAAAAAAGAATCTGAGCAGTAACACGACAGAAGCTGAGCACTCCGACAAGATCACTGAGTCAACAGAATTCAGTGCGCCTGCCAGCTCTCTAGCCCGCACCGCAGCCCGCGAGCCTGTTGAAACAGATGCGTCCTTGCATAGGTTGCCTGAGACAAGCGCGAAGCATACAGACACGCAAGAAGAAGCAGCGGCGGTCCCAACAACTACGGCACCCGGAGCAGGAGACAAAAACGAGATCTGCGCGGAGCTACTGTCAACCGATGACAAGCCTGATAGTAGTGGTACACAGCCCGTAAGTGATGCTCAAGATACAGAAGTTGAACGTGGGGAAGAGCAGGCTGCCAGTTCAGAACCACAGCAGAGCAACGAGCGTATTCCTCTGTCAGGAATGGACCATGAGTCGTGGCTCAAGGTGTATTTTCAACTTGAAGCAAGTGGCATTGTCGCCAACGTACTGGCTAATACGGTGTGGGATAAGACAGAAGACAATACAGTACATCTGTTACTCGACGTACAACAAAGCGCTGTTTATAGTGAAGAGTTGAATCGCCGGCTTGAGCAATCCCTTGGAGCTTACTTCGATAGCCCGGTTACTGTGCAGGTAACGATTACTTCGACTGATGCAGAAACTCCGGCAGCCCTTAGCCAGCGGCTGCGCGATGAAAGACATGCACACATGGTCCGCGAATTTGAGAACGATGCCAACGTACAGAATCTCGTGCAGCGTTTCTCAGCCACCGTTGCCAAAGAGACTATCGCACCACGCAAAGATTGAGGTAGAGAATGACTGATCTTAATGAATTGATGCAACATGCTCGTCGTATGCAGGAGCAGATGCAAAAAGCCCAGGAGGAGATGGCAAACACCATCGTTCAGGGCGAATCCGGAGCGGGCATGGTGCAGGTCAGCATGAATGGCCGTCACGATGTGAAAGCAGTAAAACTCGCAGATGGGCTGCTGGACGAAGACAAGGAGGTTGTTGAAGACCTGATTGCCGCTGCGGTTAACGATGCAATTCGCAAGCTCGAAGACAAGAACAAGGAAGCAATGAGCGGCATGGCTGGCGGCTTTCAAATTCCGGAAGGGTTCAAATTCCCGTTCTGATCCAGTCGCTGCCTTTCTATCTTTGACCCCTGATACTCTATGATTTCAAGCCCGCTAATCGATCAACTCATTGACGCCTTTCGCTGTCTGCCCGGCGTCGGTCCCAAGTCTGCCCAGCGCATGGCCTTGCACCTGTTGGAGAGAAACCGACCCGGTGGCGAAGTGCTCGTCGCCTCATTGAGTGCCGCGCTGGAAAAAGTAGGGAATTGCAATTCCTGTCGCACGCTGACAGAAGAAGAAACCTGCCGCATCTGTGCGAACCCGTCACGCAATCATAAACTTTGCTGCGTCGTTGAGTCGCCTGCCGATATTTTTGCAATCGAACAGTCCGGGAGTTTCCGCGGCACCTATTTTGTGCTCATGGGACATCTGTCACCTATCGACGGAATCGGCCCTGAGCAACTGGGTATCGACGATCTGGTTAGCAAAGTCGCTCAGCGCGAACTGGAAGAAGTAATCATTGCCTGCAATCCGACTGTGGAGGGCGATGCCACTGCCTACTATATCGCTGAACAGCTCAGGCCCAGCAATGTGCTTGTATCCAGAATTGCACACGGCGTGCCCGTAGGCGGGGAGCTGGAGTATGTGGATGGTGGCACGCTGAGCCATGCCTTCAGTGGACGTAAAGCGCTTGAGAACAGATAGCAGTATGAAAGTAGATGATTGGGAAGTTATTGCGGTTAATACCAATCAGCATTTGGCTGATCTGTGTGCAGAGTGGGCGGGGCTATCCGCGCTGGCTCTCGATACCGAGTTCATGCGCACCAACACCTTTTATCCGAAACTCGGCCTCCTGCAAATCAGCGATGGCTCCCACTGTTATCTGATTGACCCTCTGGAAATTTCGGACTGGCAGCCATTCACCGAACTCTTCGATTCGACAAC
The DNA here is from genome assembly GCA_030147705.1 of Gammaproteobacteria bacterium. GTDB lineage: Bacteria > Pseudomonadota > Gammaproteobacteria > Pseudomonadales > Pseudohongiellaceae > UBA9145. The sequence goes on along the minus strand of JASBUV010000268.1, from coordinate 2,459 downwards.
CCTTGTCTTTATCCTGCATTCTGCCGGCGAGGATCTCGTTCTGCTCTTTACCAGTCTCGGGAAAGTGCCAACACAAATCTTCGACACTCAAATAGCAGCGGCTTTCCTCGGACATGGCTTCAGTTTGTCCTATCAGGCACTGGTCAAAAAGGAACTGGATAAAGACATTGAAAAAGATGAAACCCGTTCCGACTGGCTGCAACGCCCACTGACTGAAGCGCAGCTCCGCTATGCCGCACTCGACGTTCGCTACCTGCATGAGATGATGGATCGGCTCCAGACCGAACTGGAACGCAGCGAGAAGACGGCATGGTTCGAAGGCGAATGTGCACAACAGCTCGCAATCGCTATAGAGACGGAAGCTCCTTCTGCATGGCAAGAGAATTACAAAACCATCAGCAATGCGTGGCGGCTCGACATTCGTGGATTAACGCTTTTGCAGCGCCTGAGCTACTGGCGGGAACTACAGGCACGGCGACGTGACAAACCACGCAGCTGGATTGCCAAGGATGCAGAGCTCTTCGGTATCGCCGATCATATGGCCAGCAAGCCAACACTCGATTTGCAGCACCTCATGAATGTCAGCGAAGTATCGAAGGGCCTGTTGCAGAATCAGGGGGCAAGACTGCTGAAGGCGATGGAGCAGCCGACAGATGATCTCCCGGAACAAGTCCCGGAGAAACTGAGCCCGCCGATGTCGATAGAGCTGCGCGGTATCATCAAGGCTTGCCAGAAAGTCACACGGGAAATGGCCGATGAACTCAGTATCGCACCTGAATTACTGGCCAGAAAACGGCAAATACTGGCGGTACTGAGCGATCTGGAAAGTCGCCGTGAGCTGAATTGGGAAGGGGATATGGCCGGCTGGCGCAAAGAGCTTCTCCAGGAAAAATTCGAACAAATCACGGCGCGCAAACAGTGACAGACGGCTCTCACAATCAAGCAGCGTTCTGGGAAAAGCCACTCGCTGAGTTAAACGAGCAAGAGTGGGAAGCGCTTTGTGACGGCTGTGGACGGTGTTGTCTGAAAAAATTGCAAGATGATGAAGACGACAGCATTCACTGGACAGGAATCATCTGTCGTTATTTCGATGAACAAAGTCATCGCTGCACCTGTTATCAAAGCCGAAGTGAGAAGGTGCCAGACTGTCTTAACGTGAAACAGATGGAGATACTGGCTAATCTCCACTGGATGCCGGACACTTGTGCATATCGCCTGCGGGCCGAGGACAAGCCGCTCTACGAGTGGCACCCTCTGCTGGCGGGTTCCAGGGACGCCATGATAAAAGCAGGTATTACGGTCGGAGGCCGGGTACTCTCTGAAGAGTATGTCCATCCTGATGGCTTTGAAGAGCATCTCATTCGCTGGGTAAAATCCTGATATGGAAGCAGCTCCCAATTACTTGCTCATCTGGGCCATCTATTTACTCGCCAGTGCCGGGTTCTTCTGGATCTACTGGAAAGTCACAGCCTTCAAGCGACAGATATGGCTTTCCTATTCGTTGCGAGCATTGATGCTGGCACTCGTGCTAACGCCCTGGTACGCAAACACGCAAGGCGATGTCTACGCGCCTGCGCTCATGGTCGTGACGCTCGACGCGATAACACTCGGGCTGGATACCATCGCCAGAGCCCTGGCGCCGCTCCTGATTTCACTCATCGCCGCTGAGATACTCGCCACGATTGCCTGGCTTGTGCACCGCAACAAGAAAAAACGCGTTAAAACAGAGGCATAGCGCCACATCCCCAATCGAATCCTCGAGTGGTAAGCGCCGACTGGCAGCACGAGCCGTTTTCTGATTGAATTGCTATCCGGCATGGACGCCCGGCAAATCAGTTCCAAAACAAAGGCTTAGCATAACGAGGTTAGCTATGGGTCATTTTACTGCACTCGTATTCATCATGATTCTGGTCGGTGCTGCTGGCGGCATAATCAATTACTACACCGTAGCAACACGCAAACAACCCAACATCAATCTCCTGATCCGTTTTTGCCTGATGGGCATCTTCGTGACTTTCTTGGTGCCGTTCATCCTCAGCGTTTTCGGGAGCGATCTCATTGTTGCCAGCGAAGGTGATGCGGCGAACATGCTCAATTACGTGGCAATCTGTCTGGCAGTGGCAATTTCTCCCCGATTCTTCATGAGTAATGTGTCGGAGAATGTACTTGCCGAGACGCGTATGACCGCTGACAAGGTTGACTTGCTGCAGTATCAGTTGCGGCAGTTGCAGGAAGAATTGCTGCCATTGATCGACACGGAAACTGAGGATGACTCGCTGAGCGAAGCAGCGTTCATCGAAGCTCCCAACCCGGATGAATTGGACTCGACGTCCTCCAGAGTGCTCAAGACCCTGGGTTGTGGCCGCTTTATCTATCGTTCACTGCCGGGGCTTTGTCGCGAAGCTGAGACCGATGAAAGCACCATGGTCAAGACGCTGGGCTTTCTGACGCTGAAATCG
>JASBUV010000257.1 GCA_030147705.1 Gammaproteobacteria bacterium | reverse complement strand
CTCAGCAAAGACGCAAGGAGATCTGCGGTACTGACCGCATCCATTATTGCGGTGCCTATTGGTATAACGGATTTCATGAAGACGGCGTCCGATCAGCGCTGGACGTGGGCTTGCGATTCGGGGCAAGCCTGTGAGCAACGATACTTCATTCAAGAGCGCGCTCTATAAAGGTCGTGTTACACATACCCGCTTCTTTCCAGCAAGACACCGATTCAATTATCCGCTGTTCATGTTCTGGTTAAACCCGGATGAACTTCCGGCGCTGACCAAACACTTTTGGCAATTGGGCACGACTGCATTGAACTGGGCGCGCTTCAGGCGAGCTGACTACCTGGGCAAAGACACCCAAACGGTGTCCGAGTCAGTGCGACGCAAAATTGCGGAGCTATCGGGTCACAACGAAAGTGATTTCGATAATGCAGTGACAATGCTCTGCCATTTGCGCTATTTCGGATTCTATTTCAGCCCACTTAACCTCTATTTCGCGCGCAGGAAAGATAATGTTCCGTTTATGCTTGCGGAGGTGAGTAACACGCCCTGGAACGAACGGCACTACTACTTACTGAATCTCAATGACTGCCAACCTCACGACAAAGCGTTCCATGTCTCACCGTTCAATTCGATGGAGCAACTTTATCGCTGGCGCGTCAGAGCTCCTGATCCGCAGTCATCACATACTGTAGTGAACATTGAGTCCTGGCAGAAACGGAACAGCGATACAGATGAGAGCGAAAAAATATTTTCCGCAACACTCAATCTGGAACGTATTGAGCTGAACCAGAAATCACTGACTCGCGTACTACTTGGAACACCGATCCAAACGCTCAGCATCGTGATAGGAATTTACTGGCAGGCGCTACGATTGTTCCTCAAAAGAGTACCGCTGCATCCGCATCCAGACAGAACCAGGCACAACTCGCAATCCAGTGACCTGGCACAGATAAACAAAGAAGGAAAGTTATGAATCAGAAACAAATTGCAGTGGGTACCCGTTCCGACTTCGATATTGATTCTATCGATCAAAGAGGCATATCATTTGTTCGAGGTTTGCTGATCCGCATCCTGAAAAAGGCAACCCAGGGACATTTCATCCTGCGAGAGAATGGCCGCATTATCGCTGAGATCGGTTCGAGTACTGATTCTCTGCATGCGGAAGTCGACATACTCGATCAACGTACTTACTGGCGTGCGCTTTTTGGCGGCAACACGGGCGCGGGAGAAGCATTCATTGCGGGCTGGTGGACTACACCTGACATCACACAAGTGACGCGCTTCTTCGCTCGCAATTTGGACATGATGGATCAATGGGGGAAGCGATTCGGCTGGCTTCTGAAACCGGCAAGCCTCCTCAGAATGCTGGCGAGAGCCAACACATACAAACAAGCCAAAAAGAACATACTCGCTCACTATGATCTTGGTAATGAGTTCTATCAGACCTTTCTTGACGAACGTATGCAGTATTCTGCAGCGCTGTACCAAAACGGCAACGAGACACTGGCCGAAGCGCAGTGTGCGAAATTGACCCGGATCTGCGAACAGCTTGAGCTTGGACCCGACGATCACGTGCTGGAAGTGGGCAGCGGTTGGGGTGGATTGGCTATTTTCGCTGCGCAAAACTACGGCTGCAAAGTAACAACCACAACCATCTCGGATGCACAATTGAGTTTGGCACGCAGCAGGGTGCGAGAGGCTGGTCTGGAAGATCAGGTTAAAGTTCTCGATATGGACTACCGCTTGCTCGACGGTCAGTATGACAAGATCGTCTCGGTGGAGATGATAGAGGCAGTGGGTGAGCGTTTTCTCAGCGCTTACTTCAGAAAACTGAATTCCTTGCTCAAGCCCGGGGGTCTGTTACTTATTCAGGCCATTACGATCGCAGACCAGCGGCTGGCTTCGTATCGCAAGAGCGAAGATTTTATTCAGAAGCACATCTTTCCCGGTGGATTTCTCCCTTCCCTCGAACTCATCTTGACGCACTTCGCTCGAGAGACTGAGATGGTGGTGCGGGATGTTCACGATATGGGTATCGACTACGCCAGGACGCTGGCAGACTGGAGAACAAATTTCCTCGCCAGCTTGCCGCGGCTTAAAGCTCTCGGCTGCGACGACCGGTTCTGTAACCTGTGGTTGTACTACTTGGGTTACTGCGAAGGAGGTTTTCTTGAGCGCCGCATAAGCACCGTACAACTGCTCAGCAGCAAGGCGCCCCACTATCGGGCCCGGTAGCGCTCCGCTATGGCATTCGTGCAGTCTGCAGCATTCAATCTCCTTGTCTTCAATGTAACGTGGTTACTGTGTGTGGTCGGCCGTGAGAACTGGTTGTGGCTGAGCACATCCTTGCTCCTTGGTTACACTGCTTTGTTGCTTTACAGCAGACGAGTGTCGGCGACGGTATTGCTGCCGACTGTACTGATCGGCTGCTCGGTCGATGCGGTACTTCAATTCTTCGGCCTAATGGCATTTACCACTCCTCATCTTTTCCCGATATGGCTCAGCCTGCTCTGGCTCAATTTTGCCATCGCCATGAACCTCTCCCTGCGCTGGCTGGAACAGTGCTTCTGGTGTGCAGCCATTGGCGGGAGTATCGCCTTCCCGCTCAACTATGCAGTCGGTGAGCGACTCGGTGCGGTCGCCTTCACTGCGCCCTATCCTCTCGTTCTCGGCACCCTCGCCGCACTGTGGGCTTTCGGACTGCCGCTTCTCTATCAGGTACGCCGGGGGCTGAGTGAAGAATTTACCGCTCAGCGCATAGCAATTCATAAGCGGGGTTAGCATGCGGTCGATTCGTTCCTTCCTGATCTGTACGACTGTAGCTATCTTGCTCTTGTTGACTGGCAAAGATGCAGTTGCGGTGACGGACGATCTGCTCGAAATAGGCTCCACAAGACTGCGCGTGCTGTTCTGGACCATTTACGATTGCACGCTCTATTCCCCGAGCGGTGACTATCAGGGTGTCGCGCCAGGGCTCACGCTGGCGATCACCTACCGAAGAAATATTGCGGCCAGCGAGTTGGTCGAACGAACCTATGATGAATGGCGAAAAATGGAGTTGTCGTCGCCGCGTCAGGCTGACTGGCGCGAGATAATGATCTCGCTATGGCCCGATGTACAAGAGGATGATGAACTGACGTTGCGCGTCGATGAGCAGGGATTCAGTCGCTTTTATCTCAACAAGCGCTTTATCGGCGTTATTGCTGATGAGGTTTTCACCCGACAATTTCTGGCGATTTGGTTGGCTCCCCAAACCAGCTACCCACAGCAACGCGTTGCGCTGCTGGGTGAGAAAAGATAAGAGAGTCGATCTAGAGCAGGATCGCCAGGCTTAGCAGGAAGGCGCTACTGCCCAACAAGGCCCCTGCAAGAATATCGCTCGGATAGTGCACGCCAAGAACAACTCTGGACATGCCG
>JASBUV010000251.1 GCA_030147705.1 Gammaproteobacteria bacterium | reverse complement strand
TTCTGCCACTTCCTGACGACGCGCACCAGCCAGGATGCCCGGCATGGAATAATTGCCTTCATGGCAAGCATACTCATACATGGGTTCTTCCTGCGGATAAAAGCTCAACTCCGCAGTCCATGCTGAAGCGTAGAGATTCGGATCTTCCACGGTGAACTGGTAAAAAATCTCATCCTCGGCGTAGCGGCTGAAGCGTTCAATGATTCTGCCATCGCGGGTGATGGGGATGGAGCTTTCTGCCAGTTGCTGGGGATTGATATTGGTAGTTTCGACAATCAACGTATCGCCTTCATACCAGCCAACGGAGTCGCCCAGCCACTGTTGAAGTACAGCGGGGCGGCGATTGGCTCGCGCTTCCTCGGCATCTGCATAGATCGGCACGATCCGCGCGTCATGCGCCATTTCCACCGCAATCATCACGTAGTCATCGGTCTGAACAAACTCGTAGGTGCTATTGTACAGTGTGCCCATCATGCCTGGTCCGGCGGTATTACCAAAGCCTAGCAGGCAACGTTCGGCCAGCGGAATAGCCTCTGGGCCGGACGCATCACCAACACCCGTGACATAGCGACTACCGAAGCGCTTGGGCTCAAAATCAGGGGTTGGGTTTTCCAGTCGTGGCACCTGGCCGTTTTCGGGAATGACTACATAGGAACTGCGGTATTCACCTTTAACCCGCGCCAGCGTAGTGCCTGGGTCGATCCAGAATTCGTTATAGCCACGCAGACCGAAATCAAAACTGCCAGCTGGGGGCGCGCCTGTCTCGGGGTCGACCTCGCCATCAACCTGATCGGCTGGCAGGCCAGCGATGGAGGTATTGGCAGCGATTTGTGCTGCCTCTTCCGCAGTCACGACGAGCTTCTCTACTCCTCTGGGTCGAGATAAACCCGTCAGGGATTTGTTGGACCAGGTGCCCGTCAATTCCGGACGTTGCTCATCTTGAGCGCTGACCCCTGTGCTGAGTAGCAGCAATGTGCTTGCGATGCCCGCAGTAACACTCGCGAGCTGCGCGCAGCGGCTTGTCTGGCGATTCTGCTTAACTCTGAAGCTGAACATAGTGTGATTCCCCCTGCCGTCACCGGGTGACGCCTCTATTTGGCACCCCTCTTGTGAGGCGGTTCCAAGAACAAATAACTCGCCAATAATAAGTAGAAACTGGTCAACAGTAAAACCGGGTGCGCTCAGCAGCGGGAAATGCCCGATTAATCCGGGACAGTCAGGGACTTGGCAGCATAAAAAAACCGGAATAACCCTGCGGTTATTCCGGTTACAGTGAGTAGTACGTCTTTAGTGCGGTCTAGCGGTGCTGCGGTAATGCGTTATTGCGAATACGGCGCAGTAATGCATTGATCTACGACAGCATCTGACTTTCAGATCAGTTCGCCTGCGCGATATCTGAAGCCGGTACCGCCAGCGTGCTGCTGATCAGGTTGTAGTTGCTGACTGCATTGCGATCACGGGAGTTGAGTAGCAGTGCCTTCTCGAGATCACCACTGGCACCAAGCATGTCGCCGCTCATCGCCTTGGCAACAGCCATGTTGGAATAGATCGATGCTTTGGCAGATTTGGCGCTCATGGTGCTCAGTTCGTAGTCGGCTTCAGCTTTCGACAATGCCAGTGAACAGGATTCGATCGCCGCATCGAGTTCCTTGGCCAGAATTTGTGTCACACAGAGGTTGTTGGCGGCAATGAAGTCCAGCTTGGACATATCCGCGGTATAGAACGCTGATTTGGCTGAGGCCACGTCCTTGGCGATCAACGCTTTGTAAGCGACCGCATCACCGAAGGCCGTAACGCGGTAGTCAGCAGACGCTGTTGCCGAGATGAACAGCGAACCCAGTCCGAGTGCTGCGATTGCAATTCGAGATTTAGATAAAAGTTTCATGTGTGCTTCCTCAAAATAGAAAATAAATAGATAACCAATTGTTTAATAATAGTGAGTCGAAGGCCGTTCATTGATACGTAAATTTCAACTCACCAGTTGTTGGAAATAATAGAAAGAAGCGTCAGTGCTGACAAAGTATCAATCGTCAAGCGACAGATGAATTCATTTCATCCATGCTCAGCGCATACCTGTGCAGGTTCTTCCCTATCCATTTCCAAAACACTTCTGCTGCGTTCAAGTTTTTCGAGCTTTCGGACAACGCCATCCAGTAGTAGTCATCCGTGACCAAATCGGTTTGATGCAACGGCACCAGAGCACCGGAATCAAACCATGCTTTGCTGACCGGCATGGGAACCAGAGCGATTCCCGCACTTCGTTCAGCGGCACGTGCAAGAGCAAACATGCTGTCGACGAATATAATCTGTTTAGGTTTCATATTGTTGACACCCGCATGGCGCGCCCAGTTACTCCACGCATGCGGCCGTGCCTTGTGCAAGAGGATCGTTGATACCTTGATGGCATCGATGCTGCTATACCCTTTGCGCGACCACTCATTGTGCAGCACCCTGCTGCACGCCGGTATGTAACGAATCGGAAACAATTTCTCGACTTTTGCCGCCTTTGGTTCGTTTCGCGTCAATACGATATTGATATCCGCAAGAGGATTGGAGTCGTCGCCGATCGCCATGGATTCAATTTTCAGATCAATATCTTCGTGCTGATCCGAAAACTCGCTGATCAACGGCATTAATAGTTCGCTGGCAAAAAACTCAGGCATTTGCACTAACAACGGAACCCGCTCAGCATTCTGACGAACGCGCATCGCTGCATCGTCAATCGCCTGCAGATACGGTTGCACCTCCGCGTAGAATTGTGCGCCCTTGTCCGTCAGAGAAATCGCTCGCGTCTCTCTGATAAACAATTTGATGCCGAGTTCAGTTTCGAGATCGTTGATCTGATGACTCACTGCGCTCGCAGTGAGGCAAAGCTTGTCTGCGGTCTGTTTGAAACTTAAATATTGAGCCGCCAGACAAAAAGTCCGGAGCCCTCGCAATTGCGTTCGCATGTGAGTTCCTGTGACGTGAAGCGATTTCGTGATTGATCCGGTGGGGAGATAAGCCTGCATCTCCACCCGTGAAGCCCGAACTAGTCAGTGCTGATCAGTCAGTGCTGATCAGTCAGTGCAGATCAAAAGCCCCTGCGTTCATCGTGACGATTGTTCCCGGCTTCCAGGGCTTTCCAAACCCTGTCTTTCAGTCCGGATATTGCAAAGCCTGTGCCAGCCAAAAACAGGGTATTTAGCGCCAGTTTGTGGTGGCGACTGCACCGATGTGGTTCAAATTGGACAATGTGCTGACAAGCCTGCTCATAAAGCTGGCAGAATGGAAATTCTCCACGCAGTTAACGCATTTTTGGGTATTATTGGAGGCCATTGACGGCCTGATCAGGCAAGGAAGCACCCGTGTTCTACGCACTAGAGAATCATCCCGACTACCTCGCTCTACAAACCGAGATGGTTCGCCTGCAACGGCATATCAAGGAGACCAAAAGTCGTCTGCTCATCATCTTTGAAGGGCGAGATGCTGCCGGCAAGGGAAGCACGATCATGCGTTTCGTGCGGTTTCTGAATCCCAGGCACTATC
>JASBUV010000250.1 GCA_030147705.1 Gammaproteobacteria bacterium | reverse complement strand
CAGCACGCACACTCCAAGCACCATAGACATTCCCATAACACCGACCTGATTACCCAACACCCAGAGGAAGAAGAGTGCTGACGCATAGAGCGGAAATGCCATGAACTGCTTGAATGTCTCCATCCAGGCGCCAGGCTTGGGGAGGAATCTGTTCAGGGCCGGCGCGAAAGAGAGGAGCAGGATGGGCAAGGCCATACCGAATCCTAGCGCGACGAAAACCAGCATGGCGACGAACCAGGACTGGGTCAGTGCGAAGCCAATTGCAGGCCCCATGAACGGCGCAGTACAGGGTGTCGCGACGGTCGTTGCCAGCACCCCCGTGAAGAAGGAACCCTGATAGCCACCACGCGCGGTCAATCCAGAGCCAGCCCCCATCATTGAAGTTCCGATCTCGAAGACACCCGACAGGCTGAGCCCCATGAGGAAAAACAAGTACACAATGAATGCCAGGAACCAGGGCTGTTGAAACTGGAACGCCCAGCCGATCGCTTCGCCACCCGCACGTAGCGCTATCAACGCTGACGCGAGCACCACGAAGGCGACGATCACCCCTGCGGTGTAAACGATGCCATCCATGCGTTGTTTTTCTCGGCTCTCGCCGACGTTCTTGGCGATGCTCAGAGCCTTGATTGACAGCACCGGGAACACGCAGGGCATAAGGTTCAGAATCATGCCGCCGAGCATCGCAAATCCCATGAAAAGCAAAACGCTGCCACCCGCACCGGCATCGCCGGCTGCCCCGCCCCCATTACTGTCGACCGCCGCCATCGGCATGATCGTAGTGGAATTGGCATCCGCAGCCGGATTGGTGAAATCAAATGCTTCGCGTGAGCCGTCTGCTGCTTCAAGAACCAACGTTCCGAAAACTTCAGGGTTCTCCAGCATGCGTCGTGGTTGCTGATGAGTGATCTGCAACAGGTTTCCCTGCAGACTCACATCACGCAAAGGCCCGGGCTTGAGCACGCGTCGCTGCTCAGGGAAAAACCAGGCGTCTACATAGTCGGAAAAATTCAGTTCATCTGACTCGAACCCAAGACTGACACGCTCACCGGCGACAGCGATGAGCGACTGAATGGAATGATTCTGCTCGGGTAATTGACTACGAGCCTGAGCAAATAATTCAGCATTGGCAGCATTGTATTCAGCCGCATCACTCACAGGCAGGCTGATGGTCAGGCGTTGCTCCCCGGGGATACAAATTTGATCGCAGACATTCCAGTATGCCAAAGTCGAGAGCTCAACCGTGTCACCCTGATAATCCGCCGGAATAGTCACGGCGACAGGCAGGACGATTTCGGATTCGTAACCGAAATTCACCAGATCCGTGTCATAGAATGGTAGCCAATAAGGAGCTGGCCATTGAATCTGTCCAATCTGAGTGCCTTCGGGAGCCTCCCATTCATTGAGGCTGGTGGGCTCGCCGCTGTCACCACCCATCTTCCAGTAGGTATGCCAGTGCTCAGCCGGATCCAGACGCAGGCCCAGCCAGGCTGTTTCGCCGGGAACAATAGTGCTTGTCTCCGCAATCAGCTCGACTTCGATACTGTGATCCCAGGCGACCGAACTCGCTTCTGCCCGGATATCATAACCGTGCCAGGTGCCCTCATCATCGACAAAGGCCAGCAGCCCTTCCATGTCCGCTCGGGGCTCATAGCGACGATGCTGTTCTGTGCTGATTTGAATGCGATCGCCATCGAGCATTACATCGCGGAAAGGGGCGTAGCGCATAATGCGGCGCTCAATTGGAAAGAACCAGGCTTCGTCAACGTCCGCAAAGACAGGGTCGCTCGCAGCAACCATGACATTGATCTTGCCGTCATGGTCGTTAAAGCTGGCACGCAAATCATGTTGTTCAAGCGGAACTGGTGTATGCGCTCTGGTCTCAGCGAACGCAGCCTGCCAACGCTCATCGATCTGGAGTGTTTCAGCCACAGGTAGTGACAGTGAGAAATCCGCATCGCCCGGAATGCAAATTTCTTCGCACACTTGCCAGGCTATATTGGTGGCAACAGTAAATGTCTCTCCGGTGAAGTCGGCGGGCACCGTAATCGGGATAGGCAATAGCACTTCCCGCTCGTAAGTGAAGGTGACCAGCTCGCTGCCCAGGAACGGTGTCCACTCGGGAATAGGCCAAACAATATCGCCTATGCTGGTGCCATCAGGCACCTGCCAGTCTCTTGCTTCTGTTGCTTCTCCACTGTCACCCCCGAATTTCCAGTAGGTATGCCAGTGATCGATCGGGTCGAGCCGGATGGCGAGCCAAACCTCTTCGCCCGGCACCACGGTAGTGGATTCGGAAATGAGCTCCACCTCGATCTGCTCTGTGCGGTGCACCTGCGCGACCGAGATAGAAGATAGGAGTGAAATAAATATAAATATCAGTAATTTGCGATACATTTGCTAGCCATTGCCCGATCTGGAAGCACGCTGCTGAAACAGATTTGTGAAGTAACGCATCCAGCGCTAAAAAGTAACAAAATCAGCATGTTCTGTCATGAAATGTCGGCACCTGCGGACTCGTCCCAAGTACCATTCGGCCCGACCGTGAGTGACATCGTCGGTTTTGCCGCGATGCCTACCGATAAAGAGAAGAAGACCTGAATATCACAGAAATCGTGCAGGCGCGGCAAAACTTGTTCAGCGCGGGAATCAGGACCAGCTGATCAAATGGCTGACCAGTAGCTGCAGGCTCACTTGCCCGCGAAATTCGTTGGTTTCGAGTCGGTAGACAAATTCGATCTCCTTGCAGTCCGGTGCGGGCCAATCATTCTCCGCCACGCCGAACGCGATGGCATCGACTGCCTGCTCCGGCGCGCCAACAGGTGCGACCACCATCTTGAGATGATTGCTTCCGACGCGACGCTGCTGCAATAACAGAAACCGCCCGTCGAACTGGGGCTCTGGAAACTCCTGCCCCCACGGCCCTGCCTCCTGCAGACACGTAGCGGTGTGCAGATCGAAATACTCGGCAGACACTTCGCCATCGGTATAGATTCGTGCGGACAAGAGTTCTTCATTCAATAAACGCTCTGCCTCGCGCTCAAATGCAGCAGTAAATTCAGCAAAGCGATTCTTGTCCAGACTCAGGCCCGCAGCCATGGCATGTCCACCGAACTTGCTAATCAATCCTGGATGTCTGACAGCTACAGCATCCAGCGCATC
>JASBUV010000160.1 GCA_030147705.1 Gammaproteobacteria bacterium | reverse complement strand
TTAACCGGCACGACATCGGCATGTGCATGGAATCCGACCAACTCATCACTGCTGCCCCTGACGGTAATTTCATAGACGCGCTGATCGATATTGCGAAACTCCAATCCGAACTCATTGGCAATGTTGCCGAGCACTTCGGCGAAGCGCAGGAAGTTGGGGTTCTCATGTTGTGGTACACCTTCGACCTGAAACGTGGGTATGGCCACCAATCGCTTCAGCGTTTCCTTGGCCGCATCTCCGTACTGCAGTCGCGTGTAAATGCCCAGCAATCGATAAAGCGTATTGCTCTGTTCGTCATTCAATGTGCGTTCGGCGAGATAGGCTTGTACGACATTACGCGTTGCATCGTCTGTGCCTGGCAGGTCCGCCGTTTGTTGCAAGAAATCTGCAAACTCCTCGAAGCTTCTGCCGGCAAAGGCATTATAGAGAGCATCGACCTGCTGTCGTTCAAGGTTTGCAAATACGGGTGTGCTGGCGAAGAAAAATGTGATGATGAGGCTGGCGAGAATATGAATCGCTGTATTACGAGGCATGCAGTATGTCCTGTTTCGGGATGGCAGAATGGCTGGATAAGAATACCCGAGCCAAGACCCGCATGAAATAGTCCTGCGAGCCACAGTATTCGCTGAACAAGTGCCATGTACTGTGACGCAGAGTAGACAGTAACAGTGAATTCGCTCAGCAAACGGAGCCTCATGCTGTGTGTGCGCAAATTGACTGCTGGGACTGGAGGACTTACACTCGCGCGCGTTCATGTGATTAATTGCAGTTCGTGAACACCAAGCTTGATCAGTGATGTGAGCATTGTCTTGCACAAATGGGAAACAGGTGAGAATCCTGTGCTGCCCCCGCAACGGTAATCGAGTCGCGCACTCGGAAGTCCGATACCAGCTGATCATGCACTCTACTAGGATGCAGCGGAGGGCTACATCAGTAGTTGAACCCGGAATATTGGGCTTCTCCTACCTTCCCCTCCCTTGTGAATTTCTATTTTCCCTGTCTGCGGGCAGGTCTGATTCATGGGGAACCTGAATGTTTAAATCCAAGAAAATCTTATTACCCGGTCTGGCGTCGACGATTGCGATGCTCGCTGGAACTGGCTTGCATGCGCAAGAGAGCAATTCCGAATTGCAGGAAGTTGTCGTGGTCTCGAGCCGGACAGAAGTCCCACTCCGGCAGATTGGCACTTCCGTCAGTGTGCTTGATGAAGAACAGATCGAAGCATATGGCAATTTTGCGCTCACTGATATTCTTCGCCAAACTCCGTCCGTTGGCAGCTCCCGTAATGGCGTGCCCGGATCCACCACTGCGCTCCGGATTCGCGGAGAGGAAGGTTACAGAACTCTGATTCTACTGGATGGAATGAAACTGTCTGATCCGAGCTCCACTCAGGTTGGACCCCATCTTGAGCACTTGTTGAGTAGTGAAATCTCGCGCGTTGAGATTCTGCGTGGTCCACAGGGTTTGGCCTATGGAGCGGATGCAGGTGGTGTTGTAAATATCAGCTCAAAGGTGATAGAGGAAGGCTTTGCTGGCACTGCGAATGCGCAGGCTGGAAGTTTCGGAACACGCCAGGTCAGTGCGAATCTCAGCGGTGGAAATGACGTTGTTGATTTTTCGTTGGCAGCAACTGATTTTAGTAGTGACGGGTTCAATACGCGCCGCTCAGACACTGTGCTGCAGGATGACGATGGATACGACAATCAATCGCTTCATCTGCGTGCTGGATGGCAGGCTAGTGATGCGTTACGGATTCAGGTCGTTCACCGCCAGACTGATGGAGAGTCTGAATTTGACGGATGTTCGTTCTCGCCGACGCTATATGATTGCTCCGCTAGCTATGAACTCGATGCAACTCGCCTCTCTGCTACGTTGACTACCGCGGCACTGGAACACTCGTTGGCCTATTCTGTGGCTGAGACTGATCGCGTGAGTTACGCCGCAGGTGTAAGCAATTTCACAAGCCTTGGCCAGCTTGATCGCTGGGAATACAAGGCGACGGCTTCTCAACTGCCCGGCTTTGATCTGGTGTTCGGTGTGGATTTGGAGCAGGAACAAAGCAATGCAATCGAGCGCGACAACGAAGGCTATTATGTGGAAGTGATGAGTGATTTCTCAGAGGCGTTGTTTCTCACTGCAGGTATTCGACGAGACGAGAATGACGATTATGGGAAGCACACCAGTTTCCGTGTAAGCGGTGCGTACTTGCTTTCACTTTCGGACGCGAACACGCTTAAATTTCGTGCCAGCCTGGGCTCCGGTTTCAGAGCGCCGAGCCCGTTTGAAGTTGATTACAATGCCGGCCCTTTCGCGTATCCCCCCGCATCCACAACTCTATTGAGCGAAGAGAATAGCGAAGGATATGAACTTGGTATTGAATTTTTTGGGGGAGATCGTCTTACTCTCGAAGTGGTCTACTTCGATCAGGATGTCGAGAATGCGATCGAGTTCGACCTGGCAACCTTTAGCGGCTATGTGCAGAGTCAGGGCGTGAGTAACTCCCAGGGTGTAGAACTGGGTGCTACAGTTCATCTCACTGATAACTGGCAGGTATCCGGTAACTATACCTACAATGACACTGAGCAACCGGATGGATTGCAACGACTCCGCCGGCCGAAGCATCTGGCAAATCTCGGACTGAACTTTGTCAGCGATGACAGTAAATGGCTGGCGTCAGGATTCTATCGAAGCGCCCGCGATACTGTGGATTCCAATGGCTTTGCGCGGTCTGCGCTGGAAGATTACGGTGTCTTCGATCTTTCATTGCGATACCGCTACAGTGAAAATATTGAAATCTTCGCTCGACTGGAAAATGCCTTCGACGAGCAGTACCAGGAAGTGCTGGATTACAACTCGGCCGACCGCAGCAGCTACATCGGTGTTAAACTCGGATTTTAACTCGGGACAGGACCATGGCCGAAAGCACATCGCGCAACGAACGTCATAAACGTGCTATGCAGCGCAAGAAAGCACACGTTGATGGAAGAATCGCAGAAGCGACCATCGACAAGGGCTTGCTGCTCGTACTGACTGGTAATGGCAAAGGCAAAAGCTCGTCAGCGTTCGGGATGTTGGCACGTAGCGTCGGTCATGGGCTTCGTTGCGGCGTTGTGCAGTTTATCAAAGGCAAGTGGGAGTGCGGTGAGCACGCCCTGTTTGAAGACCATCCTCTGGTCGAATTTCATGTGATGGCCACGGGATTTACCTGGGATACGCAAGACAGGGAGTCGGATATCAAAGCAGCGGTCGAAACGTGGCAACATGCGAATCGGCTGCTGTCCGACAAAAGTGTGGATCTTGTGATTCTCGATGAGCTGACTTATATGCTCACCTATGGTTACCTCGACAAAACGATGGTGCTGGAAGCACTCGCGAATCGCCCGAAGAATCAGCACGTCGTAGCCACTGGCCGCAATGCATCGCGTGAGCTAATCGAAATGGCGGATACAGTGAGCGAAATCGAAAATACCAAACACGCATTTGACGCGGGTGTGAAAGTGCAAAAAGGAATCGACTACTAGCTGATTACAAACGCTGACGACTCAGGTCGGCTTATGCATTAACCATTGTTGAGATTATTCGAATTGCGCCCGGTTGTGAAAAACAAGTGTAGTGCGTACACCTTTCGGCTCAACGTTAATGCTGATTCGGCTCATGCACGCAAACGGGATGTGCAGAGGGAAGCTGTTGTTCACTGGCATGCCTAATACAAGAGGCAGAATAACGCGCATGGCCCCCCCATGGGTGACTACCAGAACGTGACTGCCATCTTCCAGCTTCAATAAGTCTTCCCAGGCGCCAGTGATGCGCGCTTCGAAATCCAAAAAGCTTTCGCCATTCGGTGGCTGTAGTTTCGATTTGTCTTTGCGGAACGCGCGAAACTGCTTCTGGGCTGCTTCCCACACTTCTCCTACGGGTTTTCCGTCCCAGTCACCGTAATCGATTTCCTGCCATTCATCACAAATATGCACTGGTAAATCGTGTGCTGCAGCTGCCTGCTCAGCAAAAGCGCTACAGCGTGCCAGTGATGAGCTGAAGACATGCGTCCAGGCAGGTGCAGTCTTGAGCAACTTATTATCTTCAGAAAGTCCCGCTGCCTCCCTCATTTGTTGCCAGCCCAGCGGGGTTAACTCGGGATTCACCCTGCCACGCAGAATCTCTCCGCCAGTTGGTTTGCCATGGCGAAGCAGGTCTATCAACAGCGTTTTGCCGGGTCGCTCATTGGTCATGGAAGCCTTGATTGTTTGATTCAATTCCCCGAGGAATTTTTTGTAGTAGTGTTCTGAAGCTTATTGCGCAATAGTCTGCGAATCAGGGCTACCCACATGGGGCCCAAAAGCATTGACAGTGCGATGACTGCAACGGTGATCTGATAGGCGACATCGGACACAATCATGGAAGAGAGTCCGATTGCGGCCAGCACAAAACTGAACTCACCAATGTGTGCCAGCAGTGCACCACCATAGATAGATTCCGGGATGCTGCAGCCGAG
>JASBUV010000244.1 GCA_030147705.1 Gammaproteobacteria bacterium | reverse complement strand
GCGATCGAGATCCCTGGCTTCATCACTGAGCGTGCCTTTGCCCCAGACTGCGACGACAAGGCAGTCGTTGTTAAGAGTAGTCAATGAATTCGCTTTGACGGAATAACGCATGAGGTGAACAGCTCCTGTTGTTGGGTTTGGCTCAGGTCTTTCAGAAACAGATAAAAGGCACGAGCAGAGTGCAGGCATCTCGCCTGACAGACAATAATCCTAAAAGTATTCAGATACCTAAGCAAGGTGAGTAGCGATGCCATACAGATCAATCAAGGACTTTTGTCGGATCACAGCGCAATGATGACTCGCAAAGACTTGTGCGTGTGATGCCATTTGGTACTATGCGGCGAATGTTTTTTCGGCTCAGCCTGACTGAGCCGGATGCAATGATTGAACCACCGGGCGAATTGCCTGTCACAGATACTGCCTGGTGAGTGTTGCAGGTTGCGCACGAAGGAGTTGCTATGTCCCGCGTCAAAGTTGATGTTCCTGATCAATTTTTATTCAACATGGAAAGAAATGTGGGCATTAGTGACGTCAACTACGCACGCCACCTTGATAGTGTCACCATGGTGCAGTTCCTGCACGAAGCGCGGTTGCAGTTTCTGGCCAGCCTCGGCTTCACGGAAGCCAATATTTATGGTCTCGGCATGGTCGTGACAGACATGGCGGTGGATTACCGATCTGAGTCCTTTGCCAATGACAGACTGATCATCGATGTGGGTGTGAGCAATTTTAATCGCTACGGCCTGGACATCATGCTGCAGGTAACGAACAGCGCATTGGAGTCTGTCGTGTGTCAGGCAAAGATCGGAGTCGTTTTTTTCGATTTTGACAAGCATCAGATCAGCCCGATGCCGGATGCCTTCAAAGCAATGCTGGAAAAGCGGCTCGAAGCACTCCTCGATGGCGATGAGGATGGGCTGAACGAGGCCAGGGTCGCGTAATCCGGTGAATTTCCGAGAGCACTGATAAATTGCTCATCTTCCGATACCTCAGCAAACAGATTCTGCAGCTCATGGCTGCGGTGACTCTGGTCCTGCTCGTCGTGGCGCTCACCAGCCGCTTTATCCAGTATCTCGGAGATGCGGTGGCAGGTCAGCTCGCGTCAGACATTCTGCTACTGTTGATGCTTTATCGCCTCCCGGATTTCCTGCTGGTGATACTGCCGTTGGCCTTATTCCTTGGCATTATTCTCGCTTACGGAAGAATGTATGCAGATAACGAAATGGTCATCCTGTTTGGTGGAGGGTTAAGCCAGAGACGATTGCTGGCGCTGACACTCGGCAGTGCCACCATTGTGATTCTGCTGATGGGTGTCATCAGTCTAGTGCTGGCCCCCTGGGGCGTGCGCAATTCCGAGCAACTGAAGCTGAACCAGCAGGAACTCACCGAGATTGATTTGATAGTCGCAGGGCAGTTCCAACGCTTCGGCGACGGGACGCGCGTGACCTATGCTGAGCAAATCGAGAACACACCTGCCGGAAGGCAGCTGAGCAATGTATTCGTCGCGGTGTCCAACAGCGGTGGGGCAGAGGCAGCACAAGAGCCCCGCATCGTATTGGCGGAGACAGCGCGTCCGCAGATCGATGCGGCAACAGGTGCGCGCTTTATGCGTCTTGAAAATGTGCTCCAGTACGAGGGGCGGCCTGGCGCAGCAAATTTTCGTATCGGCCAGTTTGATAGCCAATCCATTCTGCTGCCGGAGCCGACAGAATTCGAAACGGTGCTGGAAGAATCGATGCTACCGACCTCGAGCTTGTTGGGGTCGAACAGTATCGCTGAGCAGGCTGAGCTGCAATGGCGTATTTCGATCATCGTATTAATTCCGGTGATAACGCTGATTGCAGTGCCGATGAGTCGCGTTGATCCACGTCAGGGTCGCTACAGCAAACTGATTCCCGCGGCCTTGCTGTATGCGAGCTATTTCGTTGCCCTGCAGTTTTGTCGGGATCTCATTGCCGAAGGGGAGCTCAGTCCTGTCATCGGGCTCTGGTGGATACACGGGCTGTTCTTGTTGATCGGATTTCTCCTGCATCGCAGCGGCGGCACATTGCGCGGTCTGTTGCACGGAGGTGTGCGCTGATGCGGCAGCTCGATCGACACATCCGCAACACGGTGTTTGCCGCAATGCTGGTTGTTATCGCATTGATCAGTTCACTGGATCTGATTTTCTCGCTGCTCGATGAATTGTCTGAAGCGAATGAGACCTACACCATCAGCAACGCCCTGACATACGTCGCCTTCACGTTACCGACTAGCGTTTACGAATTACTGCCCTTTGCCGCCCTCGGTGGTGCGCTTATCGGTCTGGGAATTCTCGCCTCCAATCAGGAACTGGTTGTCATGCAGAGTGCAGGCATACATGTGTGGCGGATTGTTGTGGCGGTTCTCAAGCCAACACTGGTCATCATGCTGGCCGGTTTGCTGCTGGGTGAATACATCTCGCCTCCGCTGGAACAGATCGCCAATAGCCGCAAGGCAGTGCAGCTCAGCGGAACTGACAGCATCGGAGCGCAACTGGGTACCTGGCGCAAAGTAGGCAATGAGTACATCCATATCAACGCCATCGAACCGGGAGGGCGCTCCCTCATTGGCGTGACGCGTTATGAAGTGAATGAGCAGCGGCAGATTGTTTCGATCAGCTTCGCAGCCTCGGGGAACTATATCGACACCGCGGAAGGAGGCTATTGGCAGCTGGCGGACATCAGTGAATCGCTTATCCAGCCCGAAAGGATCGCTGTTGTCGAGTATTTGCAGGAAGACTGGCTGGTAGATCTTTCACCGGAACTGCTTAGTGTGTTGTTGGTAGAACCAGACAAGCAGTCCATCACTGGTCTGTACCGGTTCGCGCAGTTCTTTGAGTCTCAGGGGCTGGACGGCAGTACTTTCTTTCTTGCCTTCTGGAAAAAGCTGATGCAGCCGCTCGCGACACTCGCGCTGGTGATTCTCGCAATTTCCTTTATCTTCGGCCCCTTGCGTGAAGCAACCACGGGGTATCGAATCTTCATCTCGTTAGCGATTGGCTTGCTATTCACGATTGTGCAGCGGATGATGGAACCTGCGTCACTGATTTATGGATTCAGCCCGTTGCTGGCAGTGGCAACGCCCATAGCCATCGTCGCTGCCCTCGGGCTCTACTACATGCGCCTCGTTCGTTAATCGAATCAGCTAATCTTGCTGAGGTGAGCCGTGATTGCCTACTGCAAGCCTTCATATGCGGCAATTTTTTGCTTTGCCCTGATTTCCCTCTGCGCTGTGATCGGCGCCATGCCGTCGGTGTTGGCTCAGTCAACTACGGCGCCGGAGCATGAGCGGCCTTCGCTGTCGGGAGTCTGGGCTTACACGTCAATCACCCCTCTGCAGAGACCAATAGAACTCGGTGATCAGCGCGAGTACTCATTTGCAGAATTGTCGGCTCTGGAGGGTGCCTATTGGGAAAGTGGTGCGCAGTGGCAGAGCGATGTGTCTGGTGCTGAGCGTCATCGTGACTATGGATTCGCTGCCGCCAGAGTAGCCATGATCAATGGCGAAGCCAGAACCTCACTCGTCATCGCGCCTCCGGACGGCCGAATACCCTACCGCAGGGCAGAACAGGAACAACCGGATCCGCTGGATCAACCGGATCGACAAGAAGTGTCCGCGCAACATTCGCGGGACGCTCTGGGTCCGGAATCCTTTACGGCCATCGAGCGCTGTCTGAGCCCTCCAGCCCAATTGCCTCTACTCGCACCTGACTCGCGGCAATCCCTCGACGAGCGTACCGTGCACATAGTTCAGACAGCGAGTCACATTGTGATGTCGCAGCCAGCTTATGGTGTGCACAGAATCATCAAGCTGGCGGGAGTGCAGTTGCCGTATGAAGGCGGTAGCTGGCTTGGCGATTCCGTAGCCAGTTGGGATGCAGACAGCCTGGTGGTGAATACCACGGGATTCCGCGCAGAGCAGAGTAGTACTCTGATTCCGGCTTCCGGCACCTTGCAGATTTATGAGCGCTTTATGCCGATCACAGAGAATGAATTGCTCTACACTTATACCGTCTGGGATCCACACACGTATCGCGAGCCGTTTACAATCGAGATGCCACTGCAGCGGCGCGCCGAGCGTGATCTACCTATGCAGCGTGCCTGCCACGAGGAAAATCTGACGCTGCCAGCCGCACTTCAGTCAGCACGGCAACGCGATGTTCTTGCTCATTAAGTTGGGCGATGTACAGTTCAGGCGCTTGGTCGCTGCGGTATTCGTCTATGGCAGCCATTGCATGAACGTCTGAATCCGCAGGCAAGCACCGTCATAACGATGCTCCAGAGCGCGAAATCCGGGCGTTTTCGGCTCATACAGGGCAATCGCTCTTGCCAGTTATCGGCAATTCAGTACAATACCGCCTCCCGTATCCGGCCAGATAGCGAAGACCGGATAATCCGCGGGAGGGAGAATTTATGCATTTGACACTTTTGAAGGGCAAGCTGCACATGGCTTGCGTCACTCAGGCAGAGCTCTGGTACGACGGCTCCTGTGCTATTGACGAAGATTTGATCAAGCTCGCGGGACTGCGCGAATTTGAACAAATTGACATTTATAACGTGTCGAATGGTGAACGCTTCACGACTTATGTGATCAAGGCGGATGCCGGATCGCGTACTATCTCCCTCAATGGTGCTGCTGCCCGCAAAGCGCAGGTAGGTGATCGCATCATCATCGCTGCTTACGG
>JASBUV010000232.1 GCA_030147705.1 Gammaproteobacteria bacterium | reverse complement strand
TCTCAGCTATCTGCGCTGCATTCCCAATATGGTTATCATGGCGCCGAGCGATGAGAACGAGACCTATCGTATGCTCAAAACCGGTTTTCAGTATATCGGGCCGACCGCAGTTCGCTATCCGCGCGGCAAGGGCCCGGGTGTCAGCATTGACAAATCGGCAAGCGCGCTGGAAATTGGCAAGGGCATTGTTCGTCGCCAGGGCAAGTCGATCGCCATCCTCGCTTTCGGCAGCATGGTGCAACCCGCAATGGCTGCAGCAGAAGAGCTAAACGCCACAGTAGTCGACATGCGCTTTGTCAAACCTCTGGACGAAGAACTGATTGGCGATCTGGCAACCAGTCATCAGCTGCTGGTGACGGCGGAAGAAAATACCGTAATGGGGGGCGCAGGCTCGTCGGTGAATGAGTTTCTGCTACAGGCGAATTATCGCATTCCAGTGCTCAATCTGGGGCTCCCGGATCGCTTCCTGGAACATGGGAAAGCGCCTGAAATGCTGGCCGGAGTCGGGCTTGATAGCCAGAGCATGGTCAAACGCATTCGGCAGAAATTGGCCGATTGCAAAATACAATCTGAAGCCGTTTGAAGCGTGTGGGCAGCATGATGAGCACTGACCTCAGGAGAGCTAGCCGCAACTCGCACAAGCCACGCCTCAATCCGCTCCGCAACTCACACCGCGCCTACCTGCTTCTCATTCCGCTATTTCTGCTCGTGAATGTAGCGAGCATAGCCAGTGCACTTGGGCAGTCCGCTGCTGCAATACAGGTGGAAGACGATGAAGGCCGCGTTATAAGCCTTGAACGACCCGCGCAACGCATCATCAGCCTGGCCCCGTCGCTGACTGAGCTGCTATTCGCAGCGGGTGCCGGAGATCAGGTCATCGCGGCCGTTGAATACAGTGACTTCCCGGATGCCGCCAATTCCCTGCCTCGCATTGGGCGACATGATTTGTTGGATATGGAGAGAATACTCGCTCTCGAGCCTGACTTGATTGTGGCCTGGCAATCGGGCAATCCGCGTGCATCGGTCAATCGACTCCGCGAGTTCGGCTTGACGGTGTATACAGCCGAGCCCAAGCGCCTCGCCGATATCCCCGGGCATCTGCTCAAGCTCGGCGCGCTTGCTGGAACGGAGGCGATCGCCAGAGCAGAAAGCGAGCGGTTCAGTTCGACCTTGAGCGAACTTGAAGCACGCTATCTTGATGCGCGAGAAGTACGCACTTTCTATCAGATCTGGAATCAGCCATTGATGACGGCAGGTGGCAACGAACTGATCAATGACATCATCACGCTCTGTGGTGGAGAGAATGTCTTCGCCGAACTAAACCTGATTGCACCGAAAGTCTCTGTGGAAGCAGTGCTGCTGAGAGACCCGGAAGTGATTATCGCCAGCGGCATGGATGAAGAGCGGCCTGAATGGCTGGACGAATGGCGGCAATGGCCCAACCTCACGGCCGTAGCCCAGGAAAATCTGTTCTTTATTCCCCCCGATCTATTACAACGCCATACGCCCCGCGCACTCGAGGGATTGCAGCAGATGTGCGCACAGCTGGAAGCAGTTCGCGCGCGTTAAACACCGATCCGTTCGCCGGATTAATTCTGATTCTTGAGATGGCCGAGCTTGTCGATTTTGACGGCGAGATAACTCTCGTTGTGAGGATTTGACGCAGTGTGGATGGGCACGATTTGCTCGATCTTGAAACCGAGTGATTCCAGTGCCTGAACCTTGCGCGGATTGTTGGTCATCAGACGCAGATCGCTGACCTGAAAGTGATCGAACATGGGCTTGCAGATCTCATACTCGCGACTGTCTGGCTCGAATCCGAGTTTGACGTTCGCTTCCACGGTATCGGCACCACTGTCCTGCAAGGCATAGGCTTTGATTTTGTTGAGCAAGCCGATTCCGCGCCCTTCCTGACGCAGATACAACAAGAGACCGCTGCCTTCCTCGGCTATGCGTTGCATGGCGGTTTGCAATTGCGGACCACAATCACAGCGCAAGCTGAACAAGCAGTCACCAGTCAGACACTCTGAGTGCACGCGGCAGAGCACTGAGACATCCTGCTTTACCTCACCGAAGGAAAGCGCCACGTGTTCCTTTCCTGTCTGCTCGTCTTCAAAGCCGTGAATCGTAAACTCGCCCCACTGGGTTGGCAGCGTCGCCGATGCTACATACTTGACTGTCAATTGTCCTTCCTCATTAACTTGCTGCATCCGTCAGTGCGATTCCACGGATGATTTCTTCAGCTCACATCAGATAAGCGTACACCGCCTCTATTCCCTTCACTGCGAGAATTACTGCGGCGAGCCAGTCGTCAGAATCCAGATGGCCTGTAGACACAGGGCGGCCATTATACCCGCTAAAACGTCATCTAGCATGATACCCAGCCCTCCATCCACTTTGGCATCAGCCCACTTGATGGGCCAGGGCTTCAGGATATCCAGAATGCGAAATAGCACAAATCCCAAAACCGGCCAGAGCCAGCCAGCCGGCGCCGCTATCAGGGTAATCCAGAGCCCGGCAAACTCATCCCACACGATGCCACCGTGGTCATGCACGCCCAGATCGCTGGAGCATTTGCCGCAGATCCATACTCCCAACACGGTCGCAGCTACAGTGAATGCCAGATACACCGGCAGTGACAGAGAGCTGAGCGGTACATAGAGCAGCAGCGCAAGCAGTGAACCCGCAGTCCCTGGCCCCTTTGGCGCAAGACCACTGCCAAACCCGAATGCGAGCAAATGCACCGGATCGCGCAGATTTGGTTTAACGGTTTTGATTGCTGACTCGGTCATCGTACTGCGCAGACTACTTCCTTATTCTTGATGGAAATGCTGATAAGCGGAACGTGGTATCGCGACGGTTTCACCGTCTTCTCCTGTACAGCGCACACCGCTTCCCTGTTCGATGACGCCTACCTGAGTGAGCGGCACACCAAGCTCTGCGGCGATAGCTTGTGCCTCAGCAAGCCGATCGGGAGCGAGAGTGAAGCAGAGCTCATAATCATCCCCGCCAAGCAACGCGGCAAGCTGAGCTTTTTTGGTCGCAAGCATTTTGTTCAACACAGAAGAGATAGGTAAACGCTGTAGTTCGAGCACTGCGCCGACCCCGCTGGCTGCACAGATATGCCCCAAATCTGCCAGTAATCCGTCCGATACATCGATACCGGCCGACACGCGGCCTGCACAAGCTTGTCCTAACTCGACGCGCGGCTCTGGGTCATAATAGGCACGCTGCAGATACGTGCGGTCTTCGTCGTTGAGTGAACCGAGATCGAATTCGAGAAGCGTGTCGAGATGAGTCGGCAATGCAAAACTCGCCAATGCTGCGACTGCGTCTCCGAGCACTCCGCTCACAACAACGATATCACCCACTGCTGCGCCGTTTCGTTGAATTCCCTCGCCCTGCGTACTCCCGTGCACTTGCACTGCAATGTGCAATGGGCCACGGCTCAGATTGCCACCGACCAGTGGGCAATGATGTTTGGTCGCGAGAGCGGTTAGCCCGTCGGCGAACTGCTGCAACCAGAGATCGTCACTGCGCGGAAGCGTTAACCCCAATGTAAAGCCAAGTGGTGTAGCACCCATCGCTGCCAGATCACTCAGATTGACGGCCAGAGCACGATTCGCAATCAATCCCGGATTGGCATCCGCAGGAAAATGTACATCGGCGGCAAGTGTGTCCATGCTGACATTAAAGCGCAGTTCAACCGAGCTGTGCGGGAGCGTGAATTGCGCGGCATCATCCCCGATTCCCAGCTTCACGTGTTCGCTTGGAAACGCAGCCGGACAGTTCGCGAAAAAGTTTTTGATGATGTCGAATTCTGAGCGGCTCATGAAGTCTGCCTGTCGCGGGCTTGACGGAGCTCAGGGTCTGGCCTGGGTTTCAGCGACCCTTAATTGTGGAGCGAGTTTATCCAAAACCCCATTGATGTACTTGTGACTCTCCGTCGCACCAAAGGTTTTGGCAAGCTCAATGCACTCATTGATCACAACCCGGTAGGGAATATCGATTCGATGCGCGAGTTCATAGGTGCCAAGCAACAACAGGCTTTTCTCAATTGGATCAAGCGCTGTCGCGTTGCGATCGAGATGAGGGAGAAACAGCGCTTCGAGTTCTTCAGCGTGTTTGGGGATAGCACGAAAGATTTCGTCAAAATACTCCCAGTCGATCTTACCGTGGGTGTCTTCGTGAAACTGCCGGGCAATATCCAGTGGATCATTCTCTGACAACAACCACTGATAAGTCGCTTGCATAATCAGCTTGCGCGCTTTTCGGCGATTTGCCAGTGGTACACGCTTCGCCGTTGAGGCCTTCTTGTCAGCGCCCTTGTCCGCATTTTGTCCGGCTGTATCGTTCACTAGCATTACTCGCCCAGCTGACGCAACACGCTCACCATTTCCATGGCAGTCAGCGCAGCTTCTTCACCTTTGTTACCGGCCTTGGTGCCAGCGCGCTCTATTGCCTGCTCGATGGTGTCGACGGTCAACACGCCGAATGCAACTGGCTTGCCAGTTTGCATCCCGAGCTGACCCAGCCCCTTCACACATTCTCCGGCCACATATTCAAAGTGAGGCGTGCCGCCGCGGATCACAGCGCCGAGCGCAATCAAGGCATCACATTCCTGGGTTTCCAGCACCTTCTTGGCAGCAACGGGGAGCTCCCAAGCGCCTGGCACCTTCACTATGGTGATGTCGCGCTCTTGCACGCCGTGTTTGTTCAGGCAATCGAGTGCCCCTTCCAACAGCCGATCTACGATGAAGCTGTTGAAGCGGGAGAGGACAATGACATAGCGCGCCGAAGCGTTTTTGAAGTTCCCTTCCAGGGTCTTGATGCTCATGATGAATTCCTATGAATTGAACTGAACGAATTCGACCACTTCGAGATCGAATCCGGAAATTGCGTTGAAGCGCGCGGGGTAGCTTAGCAAGCGCATCTTGCCAACTCCAAGATCGCGCAGAATCTGGGAACCGGTACCAATCGTGAGATCACTGCCTGGTCGATTGCTCCGCTCGATTTCCTCAGCATCTGCAGTTGCCGCTTCGAGATTGTGTTCGAGATTCTGACCGTAGTCTTCCCCGGATAGTAGCACGGCAACGCCTTCGCCCTCTTCGCTGATTTTCTGCAGCGCACTGTTGAACGACCAGCTGGTTCTGTCGGTGTTATAGACCTCACAGATATCGCGTAGCGTGTTGGGAATATGTACCCGCACCAGAGTCGGTTTGTCTGCCGAAATGTCGCCTTTCACGAAAGCGAGATGCAGACTTCCGGAAATAGAGTCGTGGTAGGTATGGACCGTGAATTGACCGTAACGCGTTTCGAGCAGATTGCTGCGAATGCGCGTGACCGTGTGCTCATTCGCTATACGATAATGAATGAGATCGACGATCGTACCGATCTTCAGATCGTGTTTCTTGGCGAACTTCTCGAGATCTTCGCGACGTGCCATCGTTCCGTCTTCATTCATGATCTCGACGATAGCGGCAGCGGCTTCATAGCCCGCCAGTCGTGCCAGATCACACCCGGCTTCGGTATGTCCCGCGCGTCGTAGCACGCCTCCTGGCTGCGCCATGATAGGAAAGATATGGCCAGGTTGCACGATGTCTTCCGGATTCGCGTCGCGCGCCACTGCCGCCTGAATAGTACGGGCACGATCAGCGGCGGAGATGCCGGTAGTCACACCTTTGGCAGCTTCGATAGAGACTGTAAAGTTGGTGTTGTAAGGCGTGTTGTTTTCGCCAACCATGAGCGGCAGCTTGAGGTGACGACAGCGTTCTGCGGTAAGAGTAAGACAAATCAGGCCACGGGCATTGGTCGCCATGAAGTTGATATCCTCAGTGCGCACGCGTTCAGCCGCGATGATGAGATCGCCTTCGTTCTCGCGATCCTCATCGTCCATCAATATCACCATTTTGCCCTGGCGAATATCGTCTATTATCTCTTCAATGCTGTTGAGTTCCACAAACTATCCTGTCTTACTTGCTACCAAAACCATGTTGCTCGAGAAAATTTCTGGAAAGCGATGATGAAGCCTCTGCTTCGCCATTATTTTGCATCATGCGTTCCAGATATCGAGCAATAATATCTACTTCCAGATTCACTTCCCGGCCCGGCTTGTACTCGCCAATCACCGTTTCCTGCTGAGTATGAGGTATCACATTCACTTCAAACTCGGACCCTGCCACTGTGTTCACAGTCAGACTCGTGCCATCGATACAGATAGACCCTTTTGCGGCGATGTAACGCGACAACTCTATCGGTGCAGCAAATCGTAAAACAACGCTCTGACCCTCGGGCCTGGCGCTGAGCAATTTACCGACTCCATCGACGTGGCCGCTGACTATATGTCCACCGAATCGGCTGCTCGCGAGCATCGCCTTCTCAAGGTTAACTCGCGAACCCACTTTCAATGTTCCCAGATTCGTGCAGCGCATCGATTCATTGGAGACATCGGCACTGAAACTCGCAGCACCCAGTTCTACCACGGTAAGGCAGCAGCCACTGACCGCAATGCTGTCGCCAATAACGACATCGGAGAGATCGAGACTGCCCGTGGCAATTTCAATGCGCCATTCCGCGTTTAACTGCTCGAGGCGCTTGATACTGCCAGTTGTTTCAATAATTCCTGTGAACACGAGTTAACATTCTCACACTGTGCTACATAGCTACCACTGATGACGATCAGGCCGCAGTCACTGGACGGAGCGTCAATCGCAAATCCTGACCGACCGCATCAACGGACTGCCATTCCAATTCAATACATTCTTTAAGGGAATCCAGCCCGGCTATCTCCATCAGCGGTCTGGCATCACTGCCGAGCAGCTTGGGCGCGACGTATACGATCAGCTCATCGACCAGCCCAGCCCGAATGAAGGCGCCACTGAGTACCGAGCCAGCTTCTACCAACACCTCATTGGCCTCGAATTCAGCGGCGAGAGATTCTAGCACAGATCGCAGCGCGACTCTCCCGGAGTCTGCAGCGACTTGCTTGATTTGCGTGGCTTCGGGCCAATTACCAGCCCCGTCTGCCGCAGTCTGGCTAGTCGTGTAGACCAGGGCGTTGCCTGCCAGATTCAGTATTTTTGCCGACTCGGGGGTGCGCAGTTCACTGTCGAGAACTACGCGCAAGGGTTGTTGTTGCAACAAGCACTGATTATGCGTGGTTTCCTGGTCTGAAAGCCGCAGATCTTCGGCTCTGACATTCATGGAAGGATTGTCGAGCAGTACGGTATTCACTCCGGTAATGATTGCACTGCTGCGCAGTCGCAGGCGCTGCACATCAGCTCGCGCGGCGGGCCCGGTGATCCACTTCGCTTCGCCATTCGCCATAGCTGTGCGGCCATCCAGACTCATGGCCGATTTCACAGTGACCCAGGGCAGACCTGATTGGCGGCGCTTGAAATAGCCACGATTGATTGCTGCTGCCTGCGCTTCAAAATCCGGTAACAGGAAAACGTCGATGCCGGCTTGCTCCAGCAGCGCAACACCCTTGCCAGCAACGGCAGGATTGGGGTCGAGTATCGGAATGACGACGGTGCTTATACGGGCAGCGATTAATGCCTCGCAGCAAGGCGGTGTGCGGCCATGATGCGCGCAAGGCTCGAGCGAGACAATGGCGGTCGCACCACTGACATCAGTGCCCGCATCACTGGCTTGTTGCAGGGCCATGGCTTCAGCATGGTGCAGGCCGGGCCCCTTATGCCAACCCTCCGCCAGCACTTGCTGATCTCTTACAATCACGCAGCCCACGCGTGGATTAGGATGCGCACTCATGACATTGGACGCTATGTCCAAAGCGCGCTGCATGTGA
>JASBUV010000212.1 GCA_030147705.1 Gammaproteobacteria bacterium | reverse complement strand
GCGCCACCAGCAACCATGATATCTGCCTGATTGTTGGCAATCATGCCTGCAGCCAGACCGATATTGTGAGTGCCCGTGGTACACGCAGTGGTAACCGCGATGTTAGGCCCTTTCATACCGAAACGAATGGAGAGATTGCCGGCGATCATGTTGATGATCGAGCCGGGAACGAAAAAAGGAGAGACTTTGCGTGGACCAGACAAACGAATCTGGTCGGTAGTCTGTTCGATCGCTGTTATGCCACCGATACCGGAACCAATTGCTACACCGGCTCTTTCCGGATTCGCAACAGCACTGTCGAGACCTGCATCGATAACAGCCTGTACGCCAGCGGCAATCCCGTATTGCATGAAAATATCCATGCGCCGGGCATCCTTCGGTTCCATATAAAGACTGCAATCAAAATTCTTGATCGAGCCACCGAACCGTGTGGAAAAGTCGCTAACATCGAAGTGCTCTAGTGGAGCAATTCCACTGTCACCATTCTTCAGGGCTTCCCACGATGTTTTGACATCGTTGCCCAACGGCGTGATTAAACCGAGGCCGGTAACAACAACTCGTCTTCTGTTCACTTGCATCGCTCCAGACTAAATGCTGATCGCTAAATAAACAAAAGCTACTCCAGAGAGCTCTGGAGTAGCTTTGGAACCTAGCATTGATGGTTGCTTACAGGTGTTCGTTGATGTAATCGACGGCGAGCTGCACCGTAGTGATTTTTTCGGCCTCTTCATCGGGAATTTCGGTCTCGAACTCTTCTTCCAGAGCCATGACCAACTCGACAGTATCAAGAGAATCAGCGCCTAGATCTTCAACGAAGGAAGCGGATGGTTTTACTTCGTCTTCCTTGACACCAAGCTGTTCGCAGACGATTTTTTTTACGCGCTCTTCAATGCTACTCATAACTATTATTAGCTCCTAGTTCTTTGTTTCCAAAGGCTTTTTTGAAAGCCTCTCTGACACAGCCGAATCGCAGCAAGTCGACCATGTAAATCAGAGACGCAAGTTTACCTCTATTTGCCTGAGATGTAATGCTTAAATTGGCTTCAATCTGCGGTATCAAGAAACCACAAAAATCACCGGACATTACAACGCTGGCGAATTAGCTCATATACATGCCGCCATTGACATGGACGGTCTCTCCAGTGACGTAGCTGCCACCGGCTGAGGCCAGAAATCCTACTACTGCTGCAATCTCTTCTGCTTCGCCCAGACGTCCCAGGGGGATCTGCGCGAGCAAGGTTTCTTTATGCTGTTCAGGCAAGTCACGGGTCATGTCTGTATCAATGAATCCAGGTGCAACCGCATTCACTGTGATGCCGCGTGAGCCCACTTCTTTCGCGAGCGAACGCGTAAAGCCTTCGATTCCGGCCTTCGATGCGCAGTAATTGGTTTGCCCCGCGTTGCCGCTAGCACCGACTACCGAACTGATGTTGATAATGCGTCCTTTGCGCGCTTTGGTCATGCCTTTCAGGCAAGCCTTGCAAACGCGGAACATGCTACTGAGATTGGTGTCGATCACATCGCTCCACTCTTCAGCTTTCATACGCATCAATAAATTATCGCGGGTAATGCCGGCGTTATTCACAAGTATCGTGGGAGCGCCGAACTCTTCGTTAACGGCGGCGATTAAACTGGCCACAGATTCGTCATCAGATACATTGGCAGCAAAACCCTTTCCTATGATGCCGTTTTCTTCAAGGTAGGCGCTGATGCGATCTGCACCGTCCTGGGTAGTTGCCGTGCCAACAACTTGCATACCCTGACGGCCCAATTCCAGCGCGATGGCTTTGCCAATCCCTCTACTGGCTCCAGTTACGAGAGCGATGCTTGTATCTTCAGTCATGCTTTCCCTTATTCTCGTGTTGAGTTTTTGTTGGTGTGATTTTGGCGAGCAATCTTGTCAGGCCATCATTTCAGTGCGGGCATTTTCCAGGCTGGCTGGATCATCACTGCCCACGCACCGAATTTCCGGCTGAATGCGTTTGATCAAACCGCATAGTACCTTGCCCGGGCCGCATTCAACGATGCGTGAAACGCCCGCCTTGTGCATGGTATTCACACAGTCCACCCAGCGTACAGGTTCGTACAATTGTTTGATCAGATTGGCCTTGATCAGTTCCGGGTCCTCACTCGCTTCTGCGGTGCAATTCTGCACGACAGCGATCTGTGGCACCCCAAATGAAATGGACTCCAGTGCCTCTGCCAGTTGCTTGGCTGCAGGCCGCATCAGGTCACAGTGAGACGGTACGCTGACATTGAGTGGCAGTGCCCGCTTCGCGCCTGCTTCCTTGCAAAGGGCAATGGCGCGCTCTACTGCCGCTGTTGCACCGGCGATTACTGTTTGTCCGGGAGAATTGAAATTGGCAGCGGATACGATTTCGCCTTCTTCTGCCTCATCGCAGATCTCATCAATCTGATAGTTTTCCAGGCCCACAATCGCGGCCATTTTACCTTCGCCAGCTGGGACGGCAGCTTGCATGAACTGACCGCGCTTGTTCACCATCTGCACGGCGTCGCCAAACTGCATCACGTCTGCGCAGACCAGTGCAGAGTATTCGCCGAGACTGTGGCCGGCGAGCAGTGCCGGTTTGGGGCCATCCAGCGCCTGCCAGAGCCGCCAAATAGCGACTGAGGCAGTAAGAAGTACGGGCTGGGTAATATCGGTACGATCTAGTGTATTGTCGTTGTCGTGCTGGCAGATTTGCCAGAGGTCGATACCTAGCGCATCGGAGGCCTCGGCGAATGTGTTTGCGATGATGCTGTGGGCGTTTGCAAGTTCCGAGAGCATGCCCAACTTCTGTGAGCCTTGCCCGGGAAAGACGAATCCAAATTTTTCCATGGCTATTGCTTTTCTTCCAATAGTCAGAGATTTACGCTCTGTAGTTATTCTGATCTGTAATCAACACAGGGCTCTACTACCCGCAGTTTGCCCCGTTGGCCGACATAATGGCAGCTACTTTTTCGGCAATCAATTGCGGCACTCGATGCTCCGCTTCTCTCTCCGCTTGTGTGATCGCGTAGTAGAAGCCTTCCTCAGTGGCATTGCCGTGACTCTTTACAATCGAGCCCTGCAGGCCCAGCAAACTGGCGCCATTAAAGCGCTGTGGATTTATTCTGTCGGCCAGTCGGGTGAATAATGAACCGGAAATTCGCCCGGATAGCCTTGCCAGCGCGCTGGACTTCATTTCTTCTGCCAGAAACTCTTTGAGTACCTTGGCAACCCCCGCACTCGATTTGATCGTGACATTGCCCACAAACCCGTCGCAGACGACAACGTCAGCGGCACCCTCGAAGAGTGCATTGGCCTCAATAAAGCCGACATAGTTCAGTGCTGAGCAATTCTCCAGCATCTCAGCGGCCTCACGAACCTCATCCGTCCCCTTGAATTGCTCGGAACCGATATTCAGAAGTCCCACACGCGCAGGTTTGCCGGACAACGATTCAGACAGGACTGACCCCATCACGGCAAATTCGAACAGGTGCTGAGCCTGGACCTCAGGGTTTGCGCCAACATCCAGCAAATAAGTCTGGCGGTCGGCACCCGGGATCGAGGCCACAATAGCGGGTTTCTGGATGCCGCTGATGGTTTTCAGCAGATGCCTGCCAATCATCAGGAGTGCGCCGGTGTTACCTGCGCTGACCATGGCGTTGACCTGTCCGGACTGCACCAGCTCAACCGCTTTATACAGTGAGCTGTCCTGACCGCTGCGTAACACATTACGCGGCAGGTCCTCGTCGGAAATCGCCGCATCGGCGTGCAAAATCCGGCAGCGATCAGACAAAACAGAACCACTGACAGGCGATAACAGCGGTTCAATTTGCTGTCGATCGCCTACCAGAGTGATAGTCAGGTCTTGGGAGCGTTGCAGGGCTTGCAGGGCCGCCGGCACAACGAGTTTTGCGCCGCCTTCACCACCCATAGCGTCAACCGCTATGTGTTTGGCCACGCCGGGAATTACTCTTCGCCGATGTTGAGTACTTTCTTGCCTTTGTAGAAACCGTCAGCGGTAACGTGGTGACGGCGATGTATCTCACCAGTGGTTTTGTCTGTAGACAGAGTTGGTCCAGACAAACTGTCGTGGGCACGACGCATATTGCGCTTGGAGCGCGTTACTTTACTCTTCTGAACAGCCATTAGTATTCTCCAGAAATAGTTTTAAAATCCGTAGGTTCAGTCGCTTTTCTTAAGCGCCTCCAGAACTGCAAACGGGTTGCTATTACGTTCCGGGGTTACAGGTTCCGCATCACTTGCTGCACCTGTGTAGTTCATTTGTTGCTGACATTCATCTGCCGAATGCTTACAAACTATAGGCATTGAAAGCAAAATTTGCTCTTCCACCAGCTCTGCCAACTGAAGTTTGATCTCGGCACACAGCCAGGGATCGAGTTCAGGGCGAAGCTTTGCTGCCTGTTCGTCGTTCTGCACGAGTGCAAGGCTCACCGTGTCCTCGATATCGAGGTCAACGGGATCGAGACAACGCTGACACGGCACTTGCAGTGTTGCGCTTACCTGCCCCGAGATTTCCTTGTCTCCGTAATCACCGATACGGAATTGCAGATTGGCACGTATTGTCGCCTGTTCATTGGCCAGGTATTCCCTTAGCCTCGGCAGGCGTTCCAGTGCGATTTCGCCGCTGCAACTGGACTCCGCTTCAAACACCCTGCGGGTATCAATATAAACGGGAAATCTGGGCTCAGACGGCTGGTCAGACATAGGCGCGCAATTCTAGGCGTACTGGTGCCTTCTGTCAAAGTTATTCTCCCTCTCAGAGGTCCCTGCGCCGCTACTTAAGCCATTGAATTTAATCAGCTAATCGAAAGTCGCTCGAGAAGTGACTGGAAACGCTCGTCCAGTGTGGCCTCAATCACTACCGTCTGGCCCGATTGGGGGTCTGAGAACTGGATTTTGCTGGCGTGCAAGCACAGGTGGGTATTGCTCGCCAGAGGCTCGCTCGCCCCCTCGCGGTGCTTGCCATGCGCGTATTTGGCGTCTCCGGCGATTGGATGGCCAGTGCTGAGGCAGTGCACGCGAATCTGATGAGTTCGCCCTGTTTCAGGCATGGCTTCTACCAGCGTCGCTTCCTTGAAGCGTTTCACGACCTTGAAGAAGGTCCGAGAGCGTTTCCCGTCCGGGTCCACTCTGACTATGCGCTCACCGCTACTCAGTTCGTTTTTCTGCAGCGGAGCATCGACTTCAACGAGCTGCTCCGGCCATTTGCCGTGTACCAGCGCAAGGTAATGTTTTTGTACATGTTTCTCTTTAAGTTGTCTATGTATCTCTCTGAGAAATAGCGTATTTTTAGATATTACAAGGCACCCGGAAGTATCCCGGTCCAGGCGATGCACCAGTTCCAGATCAGACCACTCAGGGCGCAGTTGACGGAGTGCCTCAATCAAGCCCAGACGAATGCCTGATCCTCCGTGAACCGCAATCCCAGCTGGCTTGTTCAGGACAAGATACTGTTCTTCCTCGCAGATAATGCTGTCCAGCAGTGTTTTACGCAGCTGTTCGCCGGGAGCAGCCTTGGGCGCTTGCTGTGGGCCCATATAGGGAGGAATGCGGACAGTATCCCCGGGTTCAAGACGGGTTTCAGGTTTGGCGCGCTTCTTGTTGATACGCACCTCACCACGGCGGACCAGCCGATAGATGCGAGACCTGGGCACGCCTTTTAACTGCCCCAGCAGGAAATTATCGAGTCGCTGGCCAACCTGCCCTGCGGAGATTTTAACGAACTGAACTTTATTGCTGGTTGCCATGTGCGAGCGAGCTGACCCAATGAGGTGGAGAAAAAACGGCATTCTACAACAATCCAGAGGCCGAGTTTGGTGTACAATCCCCTCCTTTTTCAGAACTCAAAATCGGCTTTTACGTGCAGACTCTCAAGCAAATTCTCAATCAACAAATCAGCGCGACTCTCGGCAGTGTTGCCGGAGTCGAAAATCCTTCCGCGCATGTGCTCACCGCCTCCCGACCAGAATTCGGTGACTATCAGGCCAACGGGGTCATGGCGATCGCCAAGCAGCAAAAGCGAAACCCACGCGAAATCGCGACAGCGCTGGTCGCTGAACTTGAGAGTCAGAACAATCCCCTGATCGCCAAACTGGAAGTTGCCGGGCCAGGCTTTATCAATATTACTCTGCGCGATGATGCATTGCTGGGACTGGGCAACGCAGCTCTGGGCGATTCCAGCGCACTGTTACCAAGCATCGACCAACCGCAAACTATCGTGGTCGATTACTCATCGCCAAATCTCGCCAAAGAAATGCACGTCGGCCACCTGCGCGGCACCATCATCGGCGATTGTCTCACTCGCGTCATGGAAGCCTGCGGACACAAGATTATCCGCCAAAACCATGTCGGTGATTGGGGAACCCAGTTCGGGATGCTGATCACTTACATGCAAGAGCTCGAAGGCGAACAAGATGCCCTCTCAAGTGAACTTGCCAACCTCGAGACTTTTTATCGTGCCGCGAAAGAACGCTTCGATAGCGATGCGGAATTCGCCCAGCGCGCGCGCAACAGCGTCGTGAAGCTGCAAAGCGGTGATCCGGAGCACCTGAAAGCATGGGAACGATTCATCGACGAATCCCTGCGCCACTGCGAAGATGTCTATCAAAAATTAGGCATTCTGCTGACGCGTGACGATCTTGATGCTGAAAGTCGCTACAACGATGAGCTGCCCGGAATCATCGAACAACTGAAAGCAAAGAATCTGCTCTCGGAATCAGAAGGCGCACAGTGCGTGTTTCTTCCGGAGTTCGTCGGTAAAGAGGGAGACCCGCTCCCTGTCATCGTGCAGAAATCAGACGGAGGCTATCTCTACAGCACGACTGACCTTGCAGCGATTCAGCTTCGAGCTGACAAGTTCAAAGCACAACGCTCACTCTACGTGGTTGACGCAAGACAGTCTCTGCATTTTCAGCAAGTGTTCGCTGTTGCAAAAGCGGCTGATATGGCGGGCCCAGAACTCTCACTCGAACATATCGCCTACGGCACAATGATGGGCAGCGACGGTCGACCCTTCAAAACCCGATCCGGCGATACAGTAAAACTGTCAGACTTGCTGGATGAATCAGTCAAACGAGCTTTCGATCTGGTGAGCGAGAAAAACCCGGACCTCGACGAACAGGAACGTCAGGCGATCGCAGAAAAAGTCGGCATAGCGGCAGTCAAATACGCAGACCTCTCCAAAAATCGTACGAGTGATTACATCTTCGATTGGTCAACCATGTTGTCATTCGAAGGCAACACGGCGCCCTACCTGATGTACGCCTACGCGCGAATAAAAAGCATCCTGCGCAAAGCAGACATTGACACCTCAGCAGATGATTTACAGATCACAACCCTGAGCGAAGATGCCGAACGCCAACTCTTATTAAAAGTGCTACAGCTACCTGAAATTGTTCTCGCTGTAGCAGAAGAATGTTTCCCCAACCAACTCTGCAACTACCTTTACGAGCTGTCAGGATTGTTCATGCGCTTCTATGAAACCTGCCCTATCCTGAAAGCCGAACCCGAAGTAAAACAATCCCGCTTGGCACTGGCATCACTAAGTGCCTCAGCACTACAACAAGGCCTAGACTTACTCGGAATCCAAACGCTCGAACGCATGTAGCGCAAAACTTTCTGGTTCCGAAAGTATTTAATATGTGTGCTGATGATTTCAGTGTGATTGCTGTATCTCTTTGAGCCTTTGGTGATGTTAAATGTGCCCGCCTGATGGCGTGGTCGCGCCGGGCAGGAGGGGGTTGTCGCCAACGCTCTGCGCCCGTCCCCTTGAATTAAGAGAAAGTCCCCTCTCTTCGAAAAAGCCCGGAACCGCGGTCTTTTTTCTCCGTTCGGCGCTGAGCTGATTGTTGTCGACAAC
>JASBUV010000210.1 GCA_030147705.1 Gammaproteobacteria bacterium | reverse complement strand
GGAAGCGGCGGCTCAGGTGGTGACACATCAATGCCTCCGCCCCCTTCTTCCTGAGCCAAATTCCTGTGCTAAGCTGTGAGCTCTCCTGACTAAGAGAGAGCTCCAGTGGCCGCTCGCATTCTCACACTACTTTCCCTCGTTCCGGGTTGCACTATCAGTAAGTGCTGTAAGGGCAATACGTCCAACACAGCCATTACGGCCATTGCTGTCAGTGTGGCCATTTCGGCAAGCGCAGCCCAGGACAGGCTGCCAGACTATCCTCCCGCCGCCAATTCCCAGCTCGGCTCTGAATCTGAGTTAACCATTCTGGCTCCGACAATCTCTCCCGAAGAGCTTGACCGTATCGTTCTCAATCG
The DNA here is from genome assembly GCA_030147705.1 of Gammaproteobacteria bacterium. GTDB lineage: Bacteria > Pseudomonadota > Gammaproteobacteria > Pseudomonadales > Pseudohongiellaceae > UBA9145. The sequence goes on along the minus strand of JASBUV010000210.1, from coordinate 8,877 downwards.
ATTGTTACTGGACATTTCACGCGATCCACAAGGACTTCAAGAAACCTTTGGCATCGACGCAGAGCTGTTGAAAGAGATGGAAATCAGCCTTTCTAACGCAGCAGGTTTCATCAACGACAATGACATGGCGAACATCAGAGCCATGTGTCAGGCGTGGGACCAGTCAGCAAACAGCGCTGGAAATGAAGAGGGGAGAATCGTTATTGCACTCGATGCCTACAAAGCGAGACGGCAATTCACACGAGACTTTATCGCGCGCTTCTATCGCGTCGTGGTCCTCGAGATAGAAGCGATTCTCCCGGAGCCAGCAGTTCATCGCTTCAATTCCTATCTGGATGACCGGCGCAGGCGCTTGGCAAATGCGGGTAACGTCGTTCCAGGCGCCATCGTCGAGAACATCAGTGGTGGCAGAGACACAGTAGATTTTCATTGCCGACGCGATTGAACCAACAGTCGAGCTTTCGACGTAAGGATTTATATTCGACCAGAGACTCTATGGAGAAACACCAATGGCGTCGAAAAAGTTAATCCTGATTAACCTTGCGATCATCTTGTTCAGCGCATTTCTCATGTTGGCCGCATCACGATCGAGCGTGATGGTGGGCGAGTTTCCACTTTTTATCCTCAGTGCATTATGTGCTTACGTCTTGCACTGGCTGGCTTTTGTCCCTGCTTATCTATACCAGACCGAACGGTATTTCGATTTGACAGGCAGCCTTTCATTTCTGTCCTCAGTCACCCTTGCGATCGCCTTGCACCCCGACCTGAATCCACTGCAATTATTGCTTGCTGCACTGATTTGTATTTGGGCTATTCGACTTGGCTATTTCCTGTTCAGCAGAATATTGCAGGCTGGCAAAGATAAGCGTTTCGACGAGATTAAAAGAATCTTCTGGCGCTTCTTTCTCACCTGGACATTGGGCGCGACCTGGGTATTCGTAACGCTGGCCATGGCACTTGTAGCACTGACCAATGTTGTGACGAGAGGAATCGATGGTTTCGCCATCGCCGGAACGCTGATCTGGCTAACGGGCTTCGCCATTGAGGTTATTGCTGACACTCAGAAATCACGCTTCAGAGCGAATCCAGAGAACGAGTCTACCTTTATCGACACGGGACTGTGGGCCTATTCGCGCCACCCAAACTATTTTGGAGAGATCGTTCTCTGGATCGGAATCGCTGTCATCGCGCTACCCAGCCTTAGCGGCTTGCAGTGGGTTACCGTGATTTCGCCGTTGTTTGTCATTCTCCTGCTCACCAAAGTGAGCGGCATTCCCCTTCTGGAAAAGAGTGCTCTCGAGCGCTGGGGCAATGATGAGGAATACCAACGCTATCTCAAAAGCACCCCTGTGCTTGTTCCACTACCGCGCCGCACGTCAGAGTGAGCAGCAGCTGCGAATGCCCGGGTTGAAAACATTCAGGGCATTCGAGCGGCGCGAATTTCTATCTCGACAAGCCAACCAGGTACGACAAGCCCGGCAATCTGCACAAATGAACGCACGGGTTTCATCGGGTTCGCTTCGGTGCCAAAAAATTCCCGATATCCTCTATTGAACCCATCAAAATCCAGCAACCCATATTCTCCCGCAACAGCAAATGCGCGTACCTGTACGATGTCAGACATCGACCAGCCATCCGCCTCCAGCGTTTCCTTGAAGCGATTGAACGTATCGATAGTCTGCTGTTCCATGTCACCCCAGGTGCCATCGGCTTGTTGACGTGCACCAGAGCCACTCAAATAGAGAGTCTCGGCACCAGGAGGAATTTTAATCGTGGTGTAGAAGTGTCTGCCCTCGCCTTTACGCTCAATGACACCGTCGCCGACAATATCGCCCGCTGACACTGGCGTAGCTGAGGGGTTGGGAGAAGGCATTGCCGGAATAGTCGCAGGTGCCGTGGATTCACTCTGCGCGGCCACTTCGTTCGGACTGGTACCACTGGCCAGCATAACTATGATCACCAATAGCGCCATGCCAAAACCGGTAATCAACACCATATTGAAATTACTGATTTCGGGTATAAACGAATTTTTTGTCTCAGCACTGGTTTCCATATCTGCCTCTGTCTGATCAGCTGCAGACTCGATTTCCACTTCAGGCTCGTCAATCTTCTTACCCATAACTTCTTCCTCGATTGCGCCTCTGTTCGCGCTTTACTCTGTGATGCAAATTAACGGCTCATACTTGTCGCCAGATTCTCGCTCTCCAGGTGCTACAGCCCATTGATATAAGTGAGTACATCATTGATATCCTGATCATTCTCGATATTAGCGATGCCGGTGCGCATGGTTCTGCCTGACAAGTCTTCAGGATGAGATCCACGATAGCCGGACTGGAATAATTTGAGCTGTCTGTACAAGTACCAGTCATCTTTTCGGGCAAGCCCTGGTGCAGCGAGTGCCTCATTGCCTTCCCCGTTGACTCCATGGCAGGCAGCACAAGCAAGATACAATTCCGAACCGCGTGTTGCATTGCCGGCAATACTCGGTGGGTTCTCGTTACTGTGCCAGGTGCCTATATAGGCAACGACGGCTTCGATTTCCTCGTCGCTCATTCGAGCAACAGAATCCTGCATTTCAAATCCCGGGATATAATCTTTCTGCGTACCTCGAAACTCGCCTCTGAAAGCCTGTAACTGCTTGCGTAAATACCACGGCTCTATTTCTGCCAATCTTGGCGCGCCGACGACTGGATTCCCTTTACCATTCGCGCCATGACAAGTGACACAGACCTTGTTGGCGAGCGACTGACTGCCTTGCACTACCTGATTATATTGCTGCGCTACCGCCAGCCCCGAATGCAGCACAGCCATGGCAAGCAGTATCCTGACTATTGATTTGATCATGCTCCCTCTCGCTATGTTCTTCATGGTTCGTGTCATACACGCCGCCCCGGCATGCTGCTGGTCCCGCCCATTCGTTTCACCATGTCTCCTATCGCCCAGTGTGCAGAGAGAATCGCACTCTCCTGCCAGGCAGTATGCAAACTGACCTGATCTCCAATCGTGTAGTGGCGTCCTCCAGCTGGGGCTTGCAGAGTGTGATAAAGACGTTCTTCTCGCGCTGACATTCCGCCAAAACTGCTGGACCAGCGCGCTGCACATCCCAGCATGTGATTCATACGATGCCAGGCGATGGTTATTCCCTTTTCGACCTGCTGACGATAATCGGAGTGCACCTTTTCTCCCTGCCTGATCGCTGTTTCCAGTCTTTCTTCTTGCGAGAGTCGCGTAAAGTGCATGCCGCCACCAAAATCGTAAGCAGCCAGAATGACCCCTTTCTCTTTAAACAGACCATGGGGCGGATACCAAATTTGTCGAATGGGTTGATTTGTCCAGGTGATGCCGCCGTAGATATCGTCCTTCTCCCAGAAGCGGGTTTTTGTCTGGAAGGCCGACTTGTAAGCTTCGCCGCGACGTACGTGATGCATTGCTTCCTGATAATCCGCAGGAAAGTTATTGTCAATTCCCGTCATCAGATGAGTAGGAATGCAGTTAAAACAGTAGTCGGCCTCAACCAGATATTTGATGCCGTTGTGCTGGTATTCGATTGCCACTCCATTGTCCTGGAGCTGCACCGATGTCACCACGACATCGTAGTAGATCTTGTTGCGCAGTTCGCGTGCAAACCCCTGCACAATTTTGTCCATGCCACCAACCGGCTGAAAGAGGACAGGACCCGTTTCGCCTTCATTGGCAGTCAGCGCAGAATTCATGAAGCGCGACTTCAGCAATTCATGTAAGGCGACCACTTCTGTCTGTTCACCATGATCGATAAATCCGCCCTTGGCGTATCCGGCACGGAAACTTCCTTTATAGAGTTCATCGGCATCGAGATCGCCAAACGCACGCATCGCACTGATCAGTGCTTCTGCTTCATAGCGATCAAAAGGCCGCTCCAATTCATCATTGTTGAAATTCTTCGCCATGATTTCAGCCATAAAACCACGGGCATTCGTTGTAAACACGCGGTTCTTGATTGGCTTGCCCTTGAACATGGCGTCATCCTGGTAATAACACTCCTTGTTCTCGTTGATGAAAATTTCGAGTTCAACGCCTAATGCCTTGCAGTAGTGCATGAGATTGCGATGTGAGCTCGGGATGCGCGCCGGGCCAGCGTTGAAATACATATGTGGCTCATCGTCAAAATCACAGATTTGTGGATTGCCCACTTCATCGATCAAGTCACCGTGACGCACCGTAAGGCAGCGTCCTCCTGCTTTCGGTGCAGCTTCCAGCACCACGCAGTCATAGCCCGCTTTATCCAGCTCATACGCAGCTGTCAGGCCGGAAATGCCAGCACCAAGAATGACGATACTGGGACGGTTGATTGGGTCTGCACGCGGGATTTCGGGAATGCCAAGGCGTGTATCCGGAATCATGCCCAATGCGGCACTGGCATTGAGCACGGTAGCGCTCGTTCCGGTAGCAGCCAACATCGTCAACAGTTCACGTCTGGTTACTCGCTTGGTCATATTTACTCCCGGTTATCACCACTACTCATCATTACTCACAACCAAAATCCTGCTGTGCGGCTAATCGCCATCAATCCATAGCAGCAGGGCAATTAAGAGCAGGATTTGTGCCATAACAGTCTGCAGCGCACCAAGTGATCGAAACACGGTAGTTAGTCAGAGATTTTTAACGTAGAGCACTTCAGGAAAGAACCACTATGGTGCGCTCAAATTCTCACACACCAATAAAGTGCAAACCTGAATGTGACGACCGCGCTTGAATGGCTCTTCTATCGATTATTTTCATAACTTACATTACATGGATGAACCTGGTATGAACCACAAGGTGGCCGACCAGAACAGGCAAATTTCAGCGAAACTGCATTAGCATTGTGCGCAAGCATCAATATAGTGCAATAAATTCCCATTCCTGGAGCAACCGTTCGATCCAATAATCCGGACGGCAAGTGCCAGGTGCCCCGTATTTTCCTGCAGCACGATGATCTGACTTCTGTGGCACAACATTTGCAATCTTGAGAGCGGTGTCTACTTTCACCTGGTTACACCAAGACACACCCACCCACAGGAGCTAACAATGACATTTCGCAAAAAACCTACTTGCCTCATTTCGGTAGCGGTATTCGCAGCCAGCGGCATAATAAGTGGCACCGCGACTGCCCAGGAAGGCGACGCAGCAAGCCAGCTTGAAGAAATTATCATCACGGGCGCCAGAGGCCGACCTCGCACAGTCGCCGACTCGCCGGTACCTGTTGACGTGTTTGATGCATCAACCATCGAGTCTGTTTCCTACACTGACACTGCCAACATATTGCAAACACTGGTGCCGTCCTACAATGTAGACCGGGCGCCCATATCAGATGGCGGAACCTTTGTTCGCTCACCTACATTGCGCGGCTTGCCGACTGATAAAACGCTGGTGCTGGTTAACTCGAAACGTCGCCATAAAGCTGCACTCGTGTCGATTGGTGGATCCGGAACACAAGGGCCCGACGTTGCAACCATTCCTGCTGCGGCGTTGCAGAACGTGGAAGTGCTGCGTGACGGTGCAGCTGCCCAATACGGCTCTGACGCAATCGCGGGTGTGATCAATTTCATTCTCAAAGAAAACACGGAAGGCGGCAGCCTCAGCATCGACGGCGGTGAGTATAGCGAAGGTGATGGAGCATCAATGACCATCTCCGGCAACTACGGCTTCGCTCTGGGAGACTCCGGTTTTATCAGCGTCTCTGGACAAATCGAGGAAATGGACCCAACCAGCCGTGGTGAACAATACTGTGCATCATGGTTCTGTGTTGATCCCTCATTGCCAGGCTACGACCCAACGGCGTCCTACACTCAGTACACAGAAGACCCAGCCTTTCAGGCTGGAGTGCCTGCAGCCAATATCGGCTTTGGCGATGTAGTGCAGCCCTGGGGTGCTCCGAATCAGGAGGCCACCCGCTTGTTTATTAACTCGGGTTACGATCTTGATGCAGATACCGAAATTTATGCGTTTGCTAGCTATTCGGAAAGTGAGACCGACGGAGGCTTCTTCTATCGGTATCCTGAAAACGGCACCATTGAGTACCTGCGTGAACCTGATGGCTCGCTGTACTGGCCCCTGGAAAAATTTCCCGGTGGTTTCACTCCACGTTTCTTCGGCGAAGTGTTTGATTTCTCCCTGGCTGGCGGTATGCGCGGTACGCTGGAAAACGGCTTGACCTATGATTTCAGTGGCCGTACCGGTGAGAACGAAATCAAGTACACCCTGAAGAACACCATCAACCCTTCAATGGGTCCGGATAGTCCTACTGAATTCCGCCCCGGCGACCTCATCAATACAGAAACCCAGTTTCAGGCTGATTTCACGTATGAGTTTGATGGTGGCCTGCCAAGCCCCGTGCTGTTCGCCTTTGGCGCCAGCTACATGGATGAGTCCTATGAGGTAGTAGAAGGCGAACTGACCTCCTATATTGATGGGCCTTATGCACTGCCTGACCCCTGGGGATTCTGTGACGGAACGACACCAACCGCCGCCGGCTCCGCAGTCATAGCAAACGGTTCAACGCTCGATTGTTCCGATCCAAGTGATCCTGTTTTCCAGGTAGTGGGCGTCGGATCAAACGGCTTCCCGGGTTACTCACCACAATTCTCAGAGCTCTATGAACGCAGTTCGTTTGCAGTGTACGGTGATCTGAGCGCTGACGTGACAGACAATCTGTTTGTTCAGGGCGCGATTCGATACGAAGACTATGATGATTTCGATTCCGAAATCGTCGGTAAGCTCGCAGGTAAGCTCGACATTACCGACACCTTCGGCATTCGTGCTTCGGTTGGCACCGGGTTTCGTGCACCTACTCCAGGCCAGCAAGGTACCATCAACGTGTCTACCCGATTGCCGAATGGTTTCCCCGTCGCCACCGGCTTATTCCCTGCAGGTGGACCTGTGGCGGGTGCACTCGGTGCCTCACCTTTGAAACCTGAATTGTCCACCAACTTCACGCTCGGCTTCACGGCCAGTCTGGGCGAACTGGACCTGACAGTGGACATGTACCGTATTGAGATTGACGATCGAACCTATGCCATCTCAACGCGCGACGTCTCAACTGACCCAACGTCAGGCGATGCCTATGACAACTACCTCGCGCTCGCTGCAGCGGGCGTGGCTGGCGCGGAGTCAATCGGCGGTGTGTTTTACTTCACCAATGCCTTCGATACTTCAACTGAGGGCGTCGACATCGTCGCTACTATTCCGGTCGACTGGGGTGATGCCGGCACGACCACTTTCACAGGCTCACTGAATTACAACAAAGAGCAATTTGAAAGCGATCCAAGCGTCGTCCTCAATGCTGAGAATCAGTACGATTTTGAGAACTTCGACCCCAACTGGCGCGGGGTATTCACTGCCCGCCATAACGTGGGCGCCCTAACCCTGATGGGTCGAGCGAGCTGGTACGGGGAGGCAACCAACTCCAATACTGGTGGAACGCCTCTGCGCTTCCAGACCTTTAACGACATCATGTTTATCGACCTGGAAGCACAGTACCAGATCAATGATATTTTCCGCGTCGCGATTGGCGGGCGAAATGTTGCTGACGAGTACCCTGACCGCGATTCGATCGGTGACTATTGTTGTGGCAGGGTGTATTCATCCGGTACAGCGGTTGATTGGCAAGGCGCTTACTATTTCGGTCGACTGACGGCTGAATTCTAGAGAGCTGGACCTACCCGCCACTGCTCTGCAGAGAAGCACTGGGCTGATCTGACGCAGTAGAGCAGAACGCGGCAAGGATAAATCACGGCCCGGGGCATTTCGGGCCGTGATTTCCACTTTTTCGGAACCGGTAAATGCTTCGAGTTCAAAATTAGTTGGTTGCACAGCTTGAACAGCTCCGACTTCTGGCCTAGCACGAGCCCGAAATTCCGGGACTTCTCGCGGCTTAGAGAATTCAGGGCTGAAAATCAGCAGATTAATTGCTTGGGGTCTGGCAAAAATGTGACGAAGGTATAACAAATTGTGACGTTGTATTCGCAGCAAGCCGCTCCTTGGTTAGAATACGAAACGTCTGAAATCGATAAGGCGAGTGTTCAGGGATGCCAACGGCAGCAACACTCGCTCCATGAGAGCGTTCATTAAAAGGCAGTATGAATCGCACCTTTCTCTACAGACAATTCTGAAAATCTCTCTGCCGTAACTCAGAAGAGAACCCACTATGGAAACTGTGCTCGACCAGATGTTGCTAAGCATGCGGCGTATCATGCGTGCTTCGGATTTGCACTCCAATTTCATTAAACGAACTTCCGGCCTGACCTCACCACAACTCTTGCTGCTCAAAGCTATCAAGCGATCGCAAGATGCCAGTATCGGTGAGCTTTCAGAAGCCATCTGTCTCAGTCAGGCTACAGCGACAACCATCCTGGACAGGCTTGAAAAAGCGGGATTCGCGCGTCGCGTCCGGTCTGAAATCGACAAACGAAAAGTTCATGTAGAACTGACTGATGCAGGCGAAGCGATTCTTGAAGATGCACCACCTGCCCTGCAAACCCAGTTCATCGAACAGTTCTGTGAACTCAAGGAATACGATCAAACTGCTCTACTATCTTCGCTGCAACGCATCGCAGACTTGATGGAGCAAGACGACAATCAGGCTGACACTCGTCAAGTCGCCTGATCATCCTGTTCTCGACATCTGATCAGCGCCTTTCGAGATAGCTCGAAAAGCGCTGATTGTCCATTCTCCTCTCTCGCTACTACCTTTCCCTCTTTTTCCAGCTAAACGCAGCTTGCAATCTACGCGGGCAAATCGTTGTCAGCGCTTGCGATATTTGCGATAAATAGCGCACTCCCCCATCCAGCCAATAACAAGAAAGGAACTCAGAATGAAAGCGGTAAGAGTTAACGCGTTCGGCGGCCCAGAAGCCCTGT
>JASBUV010000186.1 GCA_030147705.1 Gammaproteobacteria bacterium | reverse complement strand
CGAACTCAGAAAACGCTTTAACATATCCGGCCTCGACGAGAAGGCCGCTCGACAAAATTAATATCTGACGTGCTCGCAGTGTGATCACTGTCGGATCTGGAGGTTTATTATGGGTGTAGGCGGAATTGGAATCTGGCAACTGTTAATTATCTTGTTGATTGTTGTCATGTTGTTTGGAACCAAGAAATTACGCAATCTGGGATCTGATCTCGGTGGTGCACTGAAAGGCTTCAAGACAGCCATGAAAGACGAAGACGCTGAAGGCAAGAATGACGAAGAGTCCTCCGACGGCGAAACCATCGATTCAACTGCGACCAAGGTCGAAGACAAGTAGTTACAGCAGGGCACTCGCCGGGCAGCGAGCCCATACCATGTATCTCACCACGGATCGCTGCCCAGATTAATTGTTGGCGGATGCTGTTGCGCTGCTTTGGCATTGCCCACTTATGTTTAATATCCACTCAACCGAACTGCTACTGATCGCGATAGTCGCGCTGATCGTTATCGGCCCGGAAAAACTACCGGGCACGATACGCACGGCGAGCTTGTGGATCGGACGCTTCCGCCGCAGCTTTTATCGCGTCAAGGCAGACATCGAGAGAGAACTCAATACGGACGAGATTCGCCGCCAGCTTCATAACGAATCTGTGCTGGCTGACATTGAGGCCGCCAAAAGCGATGTTGAGAAGACAGCGAAAGACACCAAAGCTTCGGTAGAAAATCTGGTCAGCTCTGATGATTTCGATCCGGGCGCATCTGTCGAGACGGCGAAGCAACAAGCCGAAGCACAAGTTGCCACAGCCAAAAGCGAAGTCGAAGAAGTCAGCAAAGAAGTCGAGTCGGTTAGCAAGCAGCTCTATGGTACTGGCAAGAACCCCAAGCTTGCCGGTGGCGACGATGAGCCAGAGGAAGAGTCAGCCAAGAGCTGACCCCAGCGGTAAAGAGCGTAGCGATGACTTCTGCAGAAGACGAAAAAGAACTGACACTGATTGATCATCTTGTTGAATTGCGCGACCGCATTCTCAAGTGTCTGGTTGCTGTCGTTGTTCTTTTTCTCGCGTTGTTCTACTTCGCCAACGACATCTACAACTACGTGGCGGATCCGATGATTCAGGCGTTGCCGGAAGGCACGAACATGATCGCGATCGACCCAACTGCGCCTTTCTTTGCTCCGTTCAAGCTGACTTTTTATGTCTCGGTACTGTTGGCCGCACCCTACATTCTTTATCAGCTGTGGTCGTTTATAGCGCCAGGCCTTTACAAAAACGAAAAGGCTGTCGCCATTCCGCTCTTTATTTCCAGCGTTGTGCTGTTTTATTCCGGGATCGCCTTTGCCCGCTATATCCTGTTCGGGATTGTGTTTTCATTCTTCATTTCTGTGGCACCCGAAGGCATTCAGGTGGCGCCGGACATCAACAGCTTTCTGAGTTTTGCATTGACCATTTTCTTTGCATTCGGGGTCGCGTTCGAGATTCCGGTTGCCGTGTTTCTCTGCATCTGGGCCGGTCTCGCCGAACCCGAATCGCTGACGGAGAAACGCCCCTATGTGATCGTTGGCTGCTTCGTCGTGGCCATGCTGCTCACACCGCCGGATCCGTTCACACAGTCGATGCTCGCCCTGCCGATGTGGGCATTGTTTGAGCTGGGTATTGTTGCGGGTAGATTGATTCGCAAGAAACAGGCGGAAGAGGAACAGAAAGAAGAGCAGGCCCAACAGGCGGATTAAGCCGGCCTAATCTTCCAGCCTAAATTTGCAGCCTACACTTCCGACCCAAACTCTCGACTTATACTCTCGACTTATACTTCCAGAAGAAACGTTACCGGGCCATTGTTCTCCAGCGCCACTTGCATGTCTGCGGCAAACTGACCGGAAGCTACTTCAGCGTGTTTAAGGCGAGCCTGTTCAAGCAGATAATTGTAGAGCGCCTCCGCTGGCTGTGGCGGCATGGCCGAGGAAAAGCTTGGCCGTAGACCGCGTTCGGTAGCAGCAGCGAGCGTGAACTGCGAGACCAGCAACAGCCCCCCACCGGTATCACTCAGACTAAGATTCATCTTGCCCTCATCATCGCTAAATATGCGATAGGCGAGGATGCGGTCGAGCAGCTTGTCTGCACTCCCCTCATCATCTTCTTTTTGCATGCCGATGAGCGCCAGAATTCCTGGCCCGATTTTACCGACACTCTCGCCGGCAACTTTGACCTCGGCGTAGTTGACTCGTTGTATCAAGGCGCGCATAGGAGTTTGCAGTGCTTATGATTATGGATTTAATCCATCGGCTCTGCGCCGAGTTCCTTGGCAATATCTTGCGTAGCACGCACGAGCGCATCGATGGTGCCGGCTTCGGAGGCTGAATGCCCGGCGTCGCGAATGATTTGCAGCTCAGCCGCTGGCCAGGCTTCGCTCAACGCAAGCGCTGCGTCAAGAGGACAGATCACATCGTATCTGCCCTGAATGATGCGACCCGGAATGTCACGGATTCGCTCCATGTTCTGCAGAATCTGATTCTCTTCGATGAAGCACTTGTTCATGAAGTAGTGTGTCTCGATGCGAGACAGAGCAAGTGCATTGTGCGGCTTGGTGAACTTCGCCAGACTATCGGCACTGGGGCGCAGCTTCGAGCAATTCCCTTCCCAGGCGGCCCATGCTTTGGCAGCAGACATTCTCGCCAGCTCGTCATCGCCTAACAATCGCTCATGGTAAGCGGCCAACAAGTCTTTTCTTTCCAGCTCTGGAATCGGACGAATAAACTCCTGCCAGTAGTCTGGAAAAATTCGATTCGCGCCTTCCACATACAACCAATCCAGATCGCATTGGCGACCAAGAAAGATTCCGCGCAATATGAGTGCCGCAACATGCTCAGGATAGGTCTGCGCGTAAAGCAAACTCAGCGTTGAACCCCAGGACCCACCAAACAGGACCCACTTCTCCACGCCCAGCAACTGCCGAATCGTTTCAATGTCCGCAATCAATTCGGCCGTGGAGTTTTCATTTAGCTCACAGTGCGGAGTCGAGCGGCCACAGCCACGCTGATCAAACGTGACGATTCGGTAAACAGTCGGATCATAGAAGCGGCGCGAGCTGGAATCGCAGGCGGCTCCAGGCCCACCGTGCACGAACAAGATAGGCAAACCATCCGGATTCCCCGCCTCATCGACATACAACTCATGGATACCGGAAACCGGGACCTGATGGCGTTTGTAGGGTTTTATCTCCGGATAGAGTACGTGCATACCGCGAACCTGCTCTTCTTTATGTTATTGCTGACTACTGACTGGCCTTTGCGGCCTTGGTCGGGAACCGCCCCGCAAAGGATTCGTAGTGTAGGACAGGCACGCGCCGCAAACCAGTGGTATCGACCGGTCTGCGGCGTCCGCTTCAGAGCACTAGCCGCGTGCTGCTGTACCGCGGCTCATGCGCTTGCGCTCATTTTCAGTCAGGTACTTCTTGCGCAAGCGAATATGGTGTGGAGTGACCTCGACCAGTTCATCATCGTCGATAAATTCCATGGCCTGCTCCAGGCTATGCACTACTGGCGGAGTGAGGAGAATATTCTCGTCACTTCCCGAGGCTCGAATATTGGTCAACTGTTTGGCCTTTGTTGGATTCACGACCAGATCGTTGTCGCGGCTATGCAAGCCGACAATCATGCCCTCATACACTTCGGTATTGGGTCCAATAAACAGGCGGCCGCGTTCCTGCAGATTGAAAAGCGCATAACCCAGCGACTTGCCATTGACCATGGAGATCAGCACTCCGTTGTTGCGTGAAGCCAGCTCTGAATCCTTGTAAGGACCATAGTGATCGAACATATGAGTCATCAGTCCCGAGCCCGAAGTAAGACTCAGAAACTGCGACCGAAAACCGATCAGCCCACGAGTTGGAATCAGGAACTGCAGACGAACCCGCCCTTTGCCATCCGGCATCATGTCCTGCAAATCAGCACGACGCAGGCCCAACTCTTCCATCACTGAACCCTGATGCTTCTCATCACAGTCCACTACGAGAACCTCATAGGGCTCCTGCCTGACGCCCTCTTCCTCATGCACGATAACTTCCGGGCGCGAGACAGCAAGTTCGTAGCCTTCGCGGCGCATGCTTTCGATGAGCACAGAGAGGTGTAATTCACCGCGTCCAGAAACAGTGTACTTGTCGGGCGTTTCGCCCTGCTCTACGCGTAAAGCCACGTTGTAGAGCAGCTCGCGATCCAGTCGATCCTTGAGATGGCGAGTGGTGATGTACTTGCCGTCTCGCCCGGCAAAAGGCGAGTCGTTAACCTGAAAAGTCATGCTGATAGTCGGCTCGTCCACGGTCAGAGGTGGCATTGCCTCTACCTGATCCGGGTCGCATAGCGTATCGGAGATCTTCAGCGCATCAATACCGGTGATGCAGACGATTTCTCCTGCGTGCGCCGAATCAACATCGATACGTTCCAATCCAAGATGGCTCTTGACCTGCAAGATCTTGCCTTTACGACGTTTACCTTCGCGATCCACGATAATGACCGGCTGGTTATTTCGGGCCGTGCCACGTGTCACACGACCAATTCCGATAACGCCCACATAACTGTTGTAGTCCAGGGCACTAATCTGCATCTGGAATGGCGCATCTACTGCCACGTCCGGATAGGGCACTTTTTCCACGATGGCCTCGAACAAGGGTTTCATGTCAGGGGCAAGCTCATCAGCCTCCAATCCGGCTACGCCGTTAATTGCGGAGGCATAAATGATAGGGAAATCGAGTTGTTCGTCATTGGCGCCGAGCTTGTCGAACAAGTCAAATACTTCGTTTACGACCCAGTCAGGTCGCGCGCCTTCCCTGTCGACTTTGTTGATTACCACGATCGGGTTGAGACCCCGCGCAAAAGCCTTCTGCGTAACGAAACGAGTCTGCGGCATGGGTCCGTCCACCGCATCCACCAGCAATAGCACACTATCCACCATCGACAGCACGCGCTCGACCTCACCGCCAAAGTCGGCGTGTCCGGGGGTATCCACGATATTGATGTGGTAATCGCCCCAGTTGATCGCCGTATTCTTGGCAAGAATGGTGATGCCGCGCTCACGCTCCTGATCGTTGGAGTCCATGACTCGCTCAATATCCTTGCCGCGTGACTGCAGCGTGCCCGACTGCTGCAAGAGCTTGTCGACCAGAGTGGTTTTACCATGGTCTACGTGGGCAATAATGGCGATGTTGCGGATTTTCTCTATCACTTCAGTATCCAGTGCGCGG
>JASBUV010000151.1 GCA_030147705.1 Gammaproteobacteria bacterium | reverse complement strand
TTGAGTAATCGGTTTGTTAATCGAAAGTACAATCGGTTATTTAACCCGCTGTGATAGTCGTGGGCAGAGAGTACCAAATAGTACCGGGGCGATACAGTTTCACGGGTCTGTTTATTGTTGCGGTTTGCTGAGTTTCAACAGAAAACGGTCGGTATTGCGATTCAGGCGCGGATCAAAAATATTGCGGCGATGATCGTCTTGCGGATTACGTAGTAATTCGCTTTGTTGCACATCAAACCCTGCTTGTTGGGCGATGCTCACAGCCTGAGCGATTTCCATACGATGGAGCTGGCGATTGTTCTGGCCAGCAATGCCGACATGGTCTGTTATGCCAACGAACCCTCCCGGTTTGAGCAAGGCATAGAGTTGTTGCAGCATCTCCAACGCGCGTTGCGGATCGGGGTTGTAGTAGTCATGCAGAACCTGCGCAACCATGATCGCGTCGAGTGATGCTGCGGGGATCGGGAGATCCTGCACGCGGCTGATCATTTGCGTGACGTTGGTCAGATTGCCCCGCTGGAGTTTGGCCGCGAGTGCCTCGCCCTGGCTTATTTCCTGGCGATCTTCCTCATAGGCGAGGCCGCGTGGTGTGTTCTGTGCGATGACGTGACCATCAGGCCCGACCGCCTTGGCGAGGATAAAGGTGTAGTACCCGCCCGCCGCATAGAGATCGAGAACCTCCATGCTTTCTTCGATGCCCAGCCAGGCAAGCACTTCGACGGGTTTTCGTGCCGCATCTCGCACGAAGTCATTTACATCGCGATCGGGGCCGGAAATTGCTCGTCGCAGCGCCTCGGTATCCAGCTCGGCCGAGGTGACCTGCGAAAAACCGCTTATTGCCCACACTAAGACCAGAATCAAGCCAGAAGTGTGCGAGCTCTTCATGGCGCTATCCGGTCGTTGGCAGGCCTATTCCGCGCGCCGCGAGAAAGGCCAATATAGGCAGCGTCACCAGTACCACCATCTCGACGCGCAGTAATACGCGCACTGCGGAAGGCACCGATATTTCTTCCGTGTCAGTTCCTACACTGCGCCGCATCAGATACTTGCGCAGTAGAGCCAACAGAATAAGCACAAAAAATAGCGACACTTTCACGTGGAAGAGCGGGTTGTCGCTATAAAAATCCGGGGGCTTGCCTACCCAAAGCCAAAGGCTCAGCCCGAAGAAGAAGGCGAGCACGAGGGCCAGACTGCCGACCAGGTCTACCTTGGCGAGGTTTTCTACATCTTCGCCATTGATGGTCGGCTTGCTGGCAATTATCGAAATCAACAGTGCCCCTGTGTAGACGAGCAGGGTGGCCAGATGAAGGAGTCGGAATAAGGCATACATCATAATGTGCTAATCATACTGCAAATTTGACGTTCGGGCGTAAATAGGTGCCCCATGTCCGTAATTCCGCTATGCTCAGACCGAATCAGCAAAGCTGATCGGCTGTAGCAATGGCGCTAGTGCCTCTAGTCTCAGCCTATTAAAAGAAGAAACAGAACAATAAGAGCAAGAGGAGAGGCTCATGGCGAGTGATCAGACGGCCGACGAGTTGCGCGCGGTAGAGGGGGCGGGCAGCGATTCACATTTTAAAGCCAGTATGCGGAAAGTGGCACTCACCGCGCTGGCAGGTACCAGTATCGAGTGGTATGACTTCTTCCTCTACGCCACAGCAGCAGCGTTGGTATTTCCAACGGCTTTTTTTCCTGACAGCTCACCAACCGTTGCCCTGATACTCTCGTTCGGCACCTTTGCCTTCGGATTCATCGCGCGCCCGGTTGGTGGCATCCTGTTCGGTCACTTCGGAGACCGGGTAGGTCGCAAGAAAACCCTGGTATTTGCGTTGATTCTGATGGGTGTCGCGTCGACCCTCATCGGCTTGTTGCCAACCTATGCAACCATCGGGATTGCAGCCCCGATTATTCTCACAGTATTGCGTTTTGCCCAGGGACTCGCGATCGGTGGGCAATGGGGTGGGGCGATGCTGCTCGTCACCGAGAGTGCTCCATCTGACAAGCGTGGCTACTATGGAGCCTACGCGCAAGCAGGAGCGCCCGCTGGTGTCATTCTGGCGAATCTGGCCTTCATCGTTATCAGTGCCTCGGTTTCAGAAGAGTTCTTCATGAGCTGGGGTTGGCGCATTCCATTTATCGCGAGCGTAGTGCTGATTGGTATCAGCATGTACATCCAGCTTCATATGGAAGACACCGAGGCATTCAAGGAACTTGAACAAGCGAAGAAACACAAACAGGCCGAGGAAGCAGGAGGCCAAAAAGTGGTTCGGCGCTCTCCTGTGCTTGAGGCCTTGATCAAATACCCCAAACGTATCGCGCTGGCAGCCGGAGCCTTTCTCTCCATCCAGGTCACCTTCTATATTCTCATCGGCTTTGTCCTCGCCTATGGGGGCGACCCGCAAGGGGCCGCCATGACGCGGACGGAATTGTTGGCAGCCATATTGATCGGCTCGGCGGTGCAAATACCTCTACAGTTCTGGTCTGCTTCCTATTCTGACCGCAAAGGCCGGCGCGGCATCTTCATGCTCGGCGCATTCCTGACCGGAGTCTGGGCGTTCGCCCTGTTCCCGCTGATTGATACCGGAAACTTCTGGGCAACGCTATTAGCCATTACTGGCGGACTGACTTTCCTCGGCATGATGTATGGCCCACAAGCTGCCTTCTTCACCGAGTTGTTCAGCACCGAAGTACGTTACTCCGGCGCTTCACTGGGCTACCAGATCGGAGCCATTGTTGGCGGCGCCTTCGCCCCGATGATCGCAACCTTCTTCTGGACGGAATACGACGTGATCTGGGTATCAGTCTATATCGCGTTCGCTTCATTCCTTTCACTGCTCTCTGTACAGCTACTCACTGAGACTTTCCAGAAAAGTCTGCACGACACTGACTAAGCATCAGTCAGGCACCGGGCTGCATCGCCAGCCCGGTGTCATCGCTTTCTTCCAGCCAACGAAAGTCTCTTCCAGCAAAACCACAGCCATATCCACTTGCTGCACTCTTATGGCGCACGGCCCAGCGGTTTGTCACCATGCTGGTTCATGAATTCCCGCAACGCAGTCAATTAATAGCCAAAAACCGCCTGATTGCGTCTTTTGCAAAGTTGGCACGGCATCTGCAATAACTAGATCGACGTACAGGAAATCTTGTACGCCACACACTGCCAACTCTCTCCCTTGACAGCGCTG
>JASBUV010000156.1 GCA_030147705.1 Gammaproteobacteria bacterium | reverse complement strand
AGTCCTCGCCTGGACCGATATGGACATAGCCTACAGCTATCGAGGTTTGTCGGTCTGGGATGGCGAGATGTCGTTCACACTCGGATCGCGTAACGTGTTCGACCGCGAAGCGCAGCGCTCTCCTGAGTTCGCTGGCGTTCTCGGCGGACTGGATGATCCACGTGGTCGCATCATCTACGGTCGTCTGGTGTATGATTTCTGATTTTCTGTACGACTGAAGTCACTGATCTTCACCTGAAAGCCCGGCGATGCTCAAATCGCCGGGCTTTTTTACTTCCGCTGAAATTCTGACATACTTGGCAACTCGACTCCGCATTGGACGCATCATGTCAGACTCAGTATTGCAACTCTCCGAAGTCAGCAAGCGTTTCGCTAACTTCCAGGCTGTAGACAATATCAGCCTGAGCATTCCAAAAGGCTCGATCTATGGCTTCCTCGGGCCAAACGGTGCAGGGAAAACCACCACGATCCGCATGATTCTGGAGATCATCAAGCCCAGCAGCGGCTCGATCTCGATTCTTGGTCACCCTTCGGCTCTACAAGTGCGCCATCGCATTGGCTACCTTCCCGAAGAGAAAGGCCTCTACAAGAAAATGAAGGCGTGGGCGATTATCCAGTACTTCGCCATGCTCAAGGGTGTAGAGAAGAAAGTCGCGAAACAGCGCGCCTTCGAGTTGCTCGAACGCTATGGGCTCGGCGAATTTGCCGAGCGCAAGGTGGAAGCCCTTTCGAAAGGCATGGGTCAGAAGGTGCAAGTGCTTGCCTCGGTCGCGCATGATCCCGAACTGGTCATCCTGGATGAACCGTTCTCCGGCCTGGACCCAGTGAATCAGGTCGTGCTGGAAGACCTTATTCACGACATGTCCGCCCGTGGTCAAACGGTGATTTTCTCGACCCATGTCATGCAGCACGCTGAGCGGCTCTGCGACCATTTCCTGTTGATCAATCACGGCAAGAAAATCTTTGACGGCACAGTCCACTCTGCCAAAGCCAGCCTCCCGCGGCGCATCATCATCGAGACGAGCGATGCAATCGACTCGCTTCGCAATCAGGCCTTGATTCTGGATGCTGTGGAGCAAACCCTGCCAGCCAATGCGACCGGTGCGCAACCGACAACGCAGTGGCAGCTGGAAATCGGCGAACACACGGATCCTCAGCAGATTCTGCAGCAATGTTTCGAGCTGGGAATCAAATTGCGCCGCTTCGAGTTTACTGAACCGA
The DNA here is from genome assembly GCA_030147705.1 of Gammaproteobacteria bacterium. GTDB lineage: Bacteria > Pseudomonadota > Gammaproteobacteria > Pseudomonadales > Pseudohongiellaceae > UBA9145. The sequence continues at coordinate 8,891 of JASBUV010000156.1, read as the reverse complement.
CATTGCATGATGTGTTCGTCCATCTGGTCGGCAATAACAGTGACTCACCGCAACCATCGCAGCCAGAGGAGATCAGCGCATGAAAATGATCGGCCTCATTGCACGACGCGAATATGCAGAGAACGTTAAGACCAAGGGCTTCTGGCTGACCGTTGCCATTTTCCCGATCATTATCGTCGGCATGCTATTTCTGCAGACCCTGCTCTCGGATGCCACACCCACCCGCTTCTATCTGGTAATTGATGAATCAGGCAACTACAGCGATGCGGTAAGCACGGCTATTGAACGCGAACATCAACGTCGTATCTTGCAAGCGTTTGTCACCTATCTCCTCGAGCACCGCATTGAGGGCGATCTCGAAACCACCGCGGCCAATGCCAGCTCCAACGTCGACCAGATGATCGACGATGTCGATGCCGATGAAGTGTCTGCACTCAATGATTGGATTGATAATGGCGGACTCGACTACGCATTGCTGATGGCGAGCCCCTATCTCGAATCCGATGCGCCTCCTTTCGAGCCACCAGAACCCCAATTCGTTGCCGCCGAGATGCCTGATGATGTTGATCCTGGCGCCAGCCAGCAGGAAATCGTCGCAGCACTGCGACCGTATTTTACGGGTGCGCGCAGTGTAAGTGCTGGTGACCAGCGCGGTGAGCTCTTCGCCCTGATCTACATCCCCGAGAATGTTGACCAATCGATAAGCCGCCCGGGCACGATGCCGCAGGCACCGGGCACAACAAATGGCGTGCAGTACTGGTCACGCAATCTCACAGACTCACGCTTGCCGGACGCTATCAGCGCCAGCATCAATTCGGAAATACGAGCGCGCGAGTATTTGTTACGCGGCATAGACGCCAGTCAGATTCGCGACATTCAGCGTACGCGATTACCGTTCAGTCGCCTGGACCCAACAGCCGAAGAAGGTGAGGAAGAAGTCAGTATTGCAGATACTTTTCGGCAATATGCGCCGCTGGGGTTCGTCTACCTCATGTTTGTTTCCCTGATGCAGAATGTTCAATACCTGCTCAGCAACACAATTGAAGAAAAATCCAATCGCATCATCGAAGTTTTATTGGCTTCGGTAACCGCTGACGAGCTGATGCTGGGCAAGCTCGTCGGTATCGGACTCGCTGGCCTGACCACGATTGCTGCCTGGCTGCTTTCCTTCTTTGTGTTTCTCGAGTTTTACAGCAGCATTGAGACAGAGTCGATCAGCGAAATTCTTGATGTGATTCTCGGATCGGACCTGATTCCCTGGTTCGTGTTCTATTACTTCGCAGGCTACGCGCTCTACTCTGGTGTGTTCCTCGCAATCGGCAGCCTGTGCAATACACTAAAAGAAGCGCAGGCACTGATGATGCCCATGATCCTGATTCAGGTAGTCCCTCTGGCGATGATGGCCTATGTCATTGTAGATCCGCACAACCCGATAGTCAGAGCAATGTCCTGGTTTCCGCTGTTTACGCCCTATCTGATGATGAATCGCGCTGCAGCCAACCCACCCATGGTGGACGTGGTCGGCACGAGTATTGTTCTGGTGCTCAGTATTGGCTTGCTGATCTGGGGATCGGGGAAAATTTTTCGGCAAGGCATCCTGCGTACCGGTCAGCCGCCGAAATTACTCGAAATGTGGCGGATGCTTTTTAGGAATGCATAGAATCTCAGCAATTAATTGCTGTGTCACTGATACGAGAATTTCTCATAGTCTACAGGACCTTTTTGTGCATTGGAGCCACGCTTGATGGCATGTCATCTAACGCTCATCAAAAAGCTCAGACACTTTTAAATTGCCCTCTTTATTCGATTCCCCAAAAGACATCATGCAGTCAATCTGTTATGGATGCTTCGTTATTGACCACATGGTCTAGTCCTAGTAGGCTGACCTTTCCTCGCTCAGGAGGTCAGCCCGATGAATACAAGAATTCCACTTGCACTCTATATCTCTGCTTTTTCAATACTAGTTTCAGTACTATCCTTTTCCGTACTAGCCAACAGCATTACTACCACACCGTTTTACACTCAGACGCCACCTGATGCTTCACTAATCAGAGTCGACGCCGTAAACGAGTTCGGTGAAGCCACAATTATTGGCGAACCGGGGGCCGCCGCAAGCAACGCAACTCTTGTATTTGTAAATCTGCAAACTGGCCAATACAGGGTGGGAGATGCTGAGAGCGACGGAAGTTTTAGCGGCGAACTGTTCGCTCCTCCTGGCACAAACATAGTCATTCATCAAAACCTGCAAGGCCATCGTCATCACTACTCACATTCACTAATGGCCGCCACTGCTATACGCTCTCCCGTTAACAATGAGATCAACGGTGCGTTTTCAACGACCTTGAGTCTGGGTGAGACACAGCAACAGACCACAAATTTTGATGACATTCCTACCAATGGCCAAAGCTCGCTCGCCCGGCTCACCATTACTGGAATGCTGGATAGCCTGAATTGGATAGCTGGCGGAAGCGGCTTTCTCAGCGGCGAGTTAAAGCTTTACTCCCATAATGTTTCTAAAATGCAACTGGAAAATGTTCAAGTGAGCGGGAGTTTGTTTTTACAGCGAGTCTTCTCAAACCTTGGCCTACAGGAACGTCCTCATCCAGAAGCTATGTCACACGTACTTACGCCTACAGGCCTCCCTATAGAGCGTAGAGGTTCAATTGATTCCATAAAAATAGGTACTTTTTCCGCAAATTTCAGTTCGGCTGATAATGAACGTTCCGCTACAACTCAATGGGAGTCGAATTACAGTTTGCCTGACAATCTCCCTGACGGAATTTACGTGCTCGTGTTTGAAGCCTCCTCAAACATTGGAGTCTTTGCTGATTTGTATTACGAAGACATCGAAGCGACATACTTTACCAGCGATCGATACTATTCTGGACCATCAGGCCAGACCGCATGGATTTCACAGATCACTGTAGGCACTGTTCCTGAAAGGAAACTCGCACCGGTATTAGGCATTAACGATCTTAGTCAAGGTTCTCGAGGGATTGTTAGCTTGGAGGAACGAAATCGATTCGGAATCGCTGGGCATATGATTACGAATTCTAAAGACTTCATTCTACCCATGATAGACACGAAGACAGGCAACAGCCTCACTTACAACCTCGAACCCTTTGTTCCGATGATAAGTGCCGGTAACAAAGGTACACCCAGCCCACCGATGATCAACTTTCTGTTTCCCAGCGGCCAGTTAGCCGTAGAAGTAATCAAGCCAGACGGAAGCGTATCCACTATCGGCCCGTCACCATTTAAAGGCCCATTTTATCAAGCGATTTCGAGTTTAAGCGGGTCGCCTTTATCAGCACGCAGCAATAACCCTACCCAGTTTTACGGATTAACCACACTTGATAAAGCGTTCAATGTGAACTTTGATCAATACGGACTCCATAACATTAGATTAATTGGCACTATTTCGGATGTACTCGGCAACGAATATAGTGTCAGTGGCAACTATGAAGTATGGATCGCCAAATCACTTGATCTCGAAGAAGGAGTATTTGCGAATACACCCTTTGAAGTAAACGACAAATTCTCCCCTACTCTTGTTGTACAGCCTGGTGTTCCAGCGGTAGTTACAATCGACGTTACACATATTCCATTTTCGAACCAAGAAGACAAGACAGTAACAACATTGACTGGGATTGCAAATTCTTACGGGTATTTTTCCAATAGTGAACAACTTATCGAGTTTACCCAGCCTGGAGAATACCGAGTCGATTACACGGCAACGTATGTAGATGAATTGGGGGAGCTTTGGATGGGTAGCAGTACTTGGGGAAGTATCATCGAAACTCCAGGCGCGCAAGTTGTAACACATGGAAGTCGCGGTTTCGATGGGGGGCCTTTGTCCACGCCAAATTCTCAATGGTTGTTTCTGACAGATGATTCAGAAGTTGGTTCACATCTCGAATTCCCCTATCAATCTGGAGACGTAATGTGGATGGAGGAATTTACCAATGAGCCGCGCAACATTGCAGATGTACCAGCAGCGACCTTGCAGGACTTGAACGGAGAACTCGTTTCTCTGCTTCAGCCAAGAGCTGAGTCTCATAATCTACAGCGTCAAGCAGGAGCGATTACTGCTTCGTTTGATACTGCCAGCAGCATTGGTGAGATACCCTTATTCTCTTCATCTGCGACAACGATCAGTCCCGCATGGATTGAAGCTGACACGAACTATTGGGCGTACTCATATACAGGTGCAGCACGCCCAGGGGTTCGGGTACGAGAAATGATTGCTGAAAGTAATTTCCAAAATGGATACTGGCGTTTTGATGATTCATATAACTACCAACTCGGTAACGGTTATAATGGGGATTTGACCAATGATTTCAAATTCCAGTTCGTTGGCACGGTAGTACGGGCACCGAGTGAAAACTACTATTATTATGGTGCATATGGATCGTTGTTTGTCTTGCTTCCTGACTCTGAACCGATTGGAGGTAGAGTAACACCTCCTTTTCAAGGCGCTTCGGGAGGACCAGATGGCGGCCCACTGTTTACGCTTAAAGGCGAAGCCATTGATATGTTCTTTCACCTCACTGGTGTTAGACCTGGCTCTATTTTGGAAACAGGGGATACCGCGGTTTTTTCCGGACAGCTAGCCCCAACTCTACCTGGTTTGATCAACATAACAATAACTTCTCCTTCAGGGTCGATAGTTCAAATCTCGGGCATGGCCAATAAGATTGGTTATTTCTATCAACCATCATCCAATTTTATAGCAGATGAAGCTGGAGTTTGGCAGGTGAAAGTTAGTGTCACTTACGACGGTGAGACGTCATCCGGGCCTGTTGAACCTCCCTATCCAACTGGAAACGTACTTGGGTCTGATAACGGCGAGTTTAGTTTTTATGTAGTAAATAAATATACTCAACGTATTCCTATATCAATTGCCAGAGAGTCTTTGACAGCTCCCGCGCATGGAGCTATTACCATCGACCTGAATACGCCTGCCGGTTTTACTGTATCGAATGTTAGCCAGACAACTATGATGCCAGGATTCTTATTAGAATCATCGGAAAACAATTCATTGAGCTACAGCTATAACGCAAGCGCACTACATGAGAGTTTTCCAAATCTCGACTTGACTGATATTGATGGTAGAACTGGCGCCGATACAATCACAATGAGTTTCCTGCTGAGTGGAACTGATAGCGAAGGACAAACAAGTTTTCTGGCCCGTCAGCTCTTACTACAGGGAGAAACACTGTATGCACTTGAACCAAATTACAATTTGGTTCTGAACAATGAAATTAAGCTCAATGCTGACAACTTTGGAGCTGGAGACCCGCTTGACGTAGACTTAACCGTGCAGAAAACTGGTAGTAGCGAAACAGATATCTATTTTGCTATTCAATTGCCTGATCAGAGTTTTGTAACTCTTATCGCAGATCCTTTTACAATCAGTGATTCCAATCAGGTTCTTAAATTCGTATCTGGTGAAGACCGCATCGGCGAGCTGTCTTATTCTGTCCTAGATACCAGTCTTCCGGAGAACCTACCTTCTGGCAAATACAAGCTATACGCTATAGTTACGTTGGCAGATAAAAACGTAATGGACCCAGTAAACTGGCTCTCGATCTCAGAGAAATCATTCTTATTAAATTAGGCATATAGCGTGTTGAAACAATGTCTGATTATTAATCTTCTGAGCACTGTGTTAGTACAGTCTTATGCCGATGGCTCGAAGAGCACTTCTATTCTTGTTAATGACATTAATCAAACGATTATTACTGTAAATTCACACAACAATTCCGTTTCTTTTTTCAATGTTGGACAGCCCGAGTCAATCATCGAGATACCAGTAGGGCGGTCTCCGCAAGCCGCCAGTATATCGGCCAGTGGTGACATTCTTTTTGTAACTAATCGTGCTGATGCATCACTATCAATATTAGACACCACTTCACTTTCTGAGATTTCTTGTTTGGATACCGGCGTAAAGCCGTATGGAGTAGTGAATGATGAGCGCTACATCTACGTTGCTAACCAGGGTTCGAATTCCATTTCCGTCTATTCCCAAAATGTCTACAAACCTTTAATGGAGATTACCGTAGATAGGGCGCCAAAGGGGCTTACTCTCGATTCACAGAATAATTTGTTATTCGTCACTCACTTTTTTTCTGGAGACGTTTCAATTATCGACACTCGTACCATGCATCTTTCTGCATCGATTTCTAATATTAGCACTGGCAACGTGGCGCAAACGCTAATTCTGGATTCTGTAGAAAGACGAGCGTATATTCCACACACCCTCTCCAATGCGAGCAACAAAGCACTGATATTCGACAACACGGTGTTCCCGGTTGTATCTGTACTGGACTTGGATACTCTGACACTGTCTTCCAGAGATAGGATGTTCCTCGATATTGTCGACAAACCTGTAGGTCTCCCAATCGATGCAGTGCTCCACTCATCAGGAAAGTTGTTTGTCGCTAATGCCGCCAGCAATGACATTACTGTGCTAGATAGTCGCGAAGAATCATTGCTGGCGCACATTGAGGTAGGCGCGAACCCGAGAGGTGTAGCTCTCTCGTCAGATGAATCACATTTATTCGTCAGCAATTCACTAGATGGGAGTGTTGCAGTGATAGATACTGAGACCTACGCTATTCTCAACATAGTTGAAGTTTCTCAGATCGATAATCTAGACCCAGTTGTCCGAGGAAAAAAACTCTTCAATAGTTCAGATTCTACTCAATTAGCACGCGATCAGTGGATAGCTTGCGCTACTTGCCACTTTGATGCTGAGCATGATGCGAGAACCTGGTTTTTTAATGACGGCCCTCGCAATACACCATCACTACTTGGCTTGCGGAATACCATGCCTTTTCATTGGTCAGGCGATCTCGATGAACTTCAAGATGTCGAAATAACGATCCGCAATATTCAAGCAGGTACGGGACTCGTAGCAGGCAGTTTACACTGCTCACCAAGTTGCGATACCGACCTTCCCAATGCTGGTCGATCCTCCGACCTGGATGCACTTGCAAGTTATATGGAGAGCCTCACGATTAGTACCGTGCGACGCCAAACAATCCTTTCAAACAGCGAGTCTTATAATCGCGGGAAGTCTGTATTCTTCCGCCCTGACACCAACTGTGCATCCTGTCACAATCCACCTTCGTATACTGACGGACTCATTCATGATGTGGGCACCGGAACAAGTCATCTAGAGGCAAAAGGTTCTACTTTCAACACTCCTTCTTTGATCGGACTGTCTGAATCAGCACCCTATCTGCACGACGGCAGTCAGTCTTCACTGGAAGGTTTGCTGACTAAAGCTGAGTTGCAGGAAAAGCACGGCTTCACTTACCAACTATCTGAAACAGAGATCCAGGATCTCGTTTATTTTCTGGAGAATTTGATTCCGGAGGCCAATAATTCGGTTCTCGATCGGGTATGTAGTGGCCTAGCTCGAAATCACCCGGCGATTTCAGCGCGAGCTTCAATCGCCATTGCAATCAACAAATCAGCTTTTTACCCCGGAGACATATTGCAGTCACAGGCATTTATGGTTGGCTTCGAGGAAGCTGATCTTTATTTTGTGCTTCAATTTCCGGATGGAGAATTTCGTTCTTTGACGAGCAATTCACAACTGAGTTCGGACACCCGTTTAGTCGCTTTTGATCAATCAGTAAACATCGACTTTCCTCAGGAGGAAAGTCTATTTGATCTAGTTGTTCCTGAGAGCGCTCCCGTCGGGAATTATACACTACATGGATTACTCACAGAGCCAGGGGCAAACCCGTTTGATCAATCAAATTGGTTAGACTATGAAACTCTGGAGTTTATTATCGATAAACAATGAAATTCCTTTGGATTGGCAGCGCTTCGTAATACGTACAAGTTTCGTAAATCCGATTTCACAGCTCTCAACCATACCCTAGTGTAATAAAGTGACACTTTGCACGGTGAGCATCCTTATCTCCTTCGATAGCGTGTTCGCTGTAGCACACACCAAAGACAGCCGATGAACAGCATGCCTACTCGCTAGAGTACGTGCAGATGCGCCAAACTTCGGAACAATCTGAAATATCACACTTCGATATCACTCAGTTTCAAAAATCTGGACCAACCAAACGATCATACCAAACCTCCACAGTATGAATGCTGGAAAAATGCTGTAGTAAATCGTTAAGCAATCAGGATTAACAACTTTTTATTAATATGAACCTTATTTCACGATCACACGTATCGCACACGCAATTATTAGTTACAGGACCTTACGAAGTTAGGTGCGAGATCGAACCGTCTATCGAATGTGTCATTCATCCTGACTACAGATTCAGTAACGTCCCGAGATTCATGCATAGCATTTATTATTCATTTTTGGTCTAGAATCGCCGATTTTCAATTCCACCATCGCCTCCCAGCCTTTGAGTCGGAGTGAGTCCACAGTGTACGCAGCGTTTGCTGATTAGGTTGAGGAATATTGTTTTGACGAAGAACTGTTCATGGCAGTCCGGGCAACGACGGCGCGCCATATCGAAGCCGAATGCCGCCCACATCGCCATGTAGATGAACATGAACGTGTCTGTCCCTCGCTGATTCTGTAACAGAAACCAGACTGCGGCGATGTAGACCGGTAGGGTAAGCAGACAGACCACCAGTCGGGTGCGAGCGCGTAGGATCTGGTGTAGGGCCTGTCGCGTCTCTGCACTCTGTTGCGGAATGGGCTGATGTTGGTGCGGGTCTGGCAACGTCCCACTGATTTTGCCGGATTCATCCTTGGGTTTTTTCGGATTGGGTGAGTCGATCATAAGCTCCATCGGCTACGGGCGTGAATGTGAGGTAGAATGACTACCCTGACTGTTACTCTAGCCAAGTAATCTAACCAAGATAGCGCGGTATGTATATTCCTTTGCCAGCCCAATTCCTGT
>JASBUV010000022.1 GCA_030147705.1 Gammaproteobacteria bacterium | reverse complement strand
GAGACGGGAACTACCGATATCGAATACATTGTCGCCAACTACCGCGGCAGGGCTTTCGGGTTTGCCTCGCGCAACTTTTATGCGCAGTTTTTGGCAGTGATCGATGTTGAAGAGAACGCGTCACGTTATTTCGGCGATGTTGCGTTCGATCCCGCACCGGAGTTTGTGGAAGTTCGAACCGACGCTTTTATCGATGCCGAAATTTTCGCGCGTTCCATGGGTATTTCACTGGAACAATTGCGCGCCGACAACCCGGCCCTGCGGCCTGTGGTCTGGGAAGGTGGCAAGCGCATTCCTGCCGGGTTCCCCATGAAAGTCAGAGCGTCATTCGCCCGCAACAGTTCCGGTAGCCAGTTGCTGGCGCAAGTACCGAGCGATTACAAATTTGCAGTACAAACCCCAGACGTTGCCTACATCGTTGAACGCGGCGATAGTCTCTCTGTGATCGCCAGACGTTTTAACACGTCAGTGGCTGAATTGGCGTCTCTCAACCAACTGGCGAGTCGCAATCGGATTCAGATCGGGCAGCGTCTCCTGTTGCCGCAGGACAACATCAATGCCCAGCAATTGGTTGCCGCCTCCGAAGAAGCAACTCTGCGGGATGGTGTTTATACAGTGCGTCGTGGCGACACCGTTTCCCTGATCGCGGCGCGTTACAATATCTCCGAACAACAGCTGCTGGGAATTAATGGCATTCAGGATCGACATCGCATTTATCCCGGTCAGGAATTGCGCTTGCCCGGCGTAGGTGATGAAGGCGCTTCGCTGGCAGTCATTGATGGCAATCTGCGACCGACACCCCCCACCGAAGTACAGTTCTCTGAAGAGGTTATCGAGACAGCGGTAGTTGATGAAGACACAATCGTGGTGACACCCGTTCCGGAAGTAGCAACCGGTACTGGCCCGGAAGTCGCGAGCGCTTCGACACCTGAACAGGACGTGCCGGATCAATTGGCGCTCGTGGATGAGTTGTTACCACCGGCAGCGGTACTTCCTGATAACCAGGAATTGGATGCTCCGGTAACCGAAGAAGAGGGTGAGGCAGTTGCACTGGATCCCGAGCTGGACGTTACTGAGAGCAATGAACAGCTGAGTGACTTGCTGGCAGCAGACCCGTCTGATTACACCGTGGCTAGCAATAATACGATCGAGATTCAGGCATCGGAAACTCTCGGCCATTACGCCGATTGGTTGGGTATCAGGGCCTGGGATCTGCGTCGACTGAACGGCATGGCTTTCCGTGATCCAGTCATTATCGGGGATCGCCTGACACTGGATTTCTCGCGAGTCAATATCGCCGAGTTCGAATTGAAGCGACGTGATTTTCACAATAGTCTGCAGCAGGAATTTTTCAGCAACTATCGCATCCAGAATGTAGAAACCTATCAGGTCAGTCGCGGTGACAATATCGGCGTGATTGCCCGGAACCGCTACTCAACACCGATCTGGCTTCTGCGCCAATATAATCCGGAGCTGGATTTCAACCGTATACAAATCGGTCAGGAAATCGTCTTCCCAGTACTGGAAGCAACCAATTAGTCTGCGTCAGGTTTTTCTTGCAGTAGCCCCCAGCAGCGCTTGATCAACAAGGAGAACCTGAATTCATGAGCAGCTCACTCCGCTATCTCGTTCTGGGGTGCCTTGCACTGATGTCCACCAGCACTATGGCGCAATCGAATTATTCCTTAACAACGCAAGCTGATATTCCCTACGCGCGAGTTGATGGGAATGACTTGCTCCTCGATCTCTACAAACCAGCCGGAGTAGAGAGTCCGCGACTGCTAGTTTGGGTTCATGGAGGCGCATGGCGCACCATGACCCGAAAATCCAGACCAACTGAATCTATAGTAGAAGCCTTTGTGCCAGCCGGCTATGCGGTGGCGAGTGTCGAGTTTCGGCAGTCCACCGAAGCCCGTTTTCCGGCACAGATTCATGACATCAAGGCGGCGATACGCTTTCTGCGTGCTCGTGAGCAAGACTTGGGGATCAATGCAGAGCGCATCGTAGCCATGGGGAATTCCTCAGGCGGTCATCTGGTCGCGGTATTGGCCGTGAGCAATAGTGACTCACCATTGCAGGAGCTGCAGGGTGATGTCGGCGAGTACGGTGCGTATTCGAGTGATGTTCAGGGTGTGGTGAGCTACTACGGCGGCTCCAACCTGACCACGATTCTGACCCAGTCTACGCCGCATGGTTTGAGTGTGCGCGAACCCGCGCTGGATTTATTGATTGGCGGCCAGCCAGATGTTCAGGTCGATCTCGCGAGATTGGCGAGTCCAGCCCTCCATGTCTCGGAGTCTTCAGTGCCACTGCTGTTATTGCACGGCGATCAGGATCCGCAAATGCCGATCAATCAATCCCATGAAATGCACGCCGCCTATAAAGCGCTGGGGCTGGACGTAGCGTTTGAAGTAGTCCACGGTGCAGCGCACGGAGGCGCACTCTTTCATGACGCCGAGCGCAACCGGGTCGTGTTGCAGTTCATAGCACGTATTCTTGGGGATTAGTCGGGGTGTGTAGTCTGTAGCGCTGTGAACAGCTGCTGATAGCGAGATCGAATCGCGTCGCCGCAGAAGGAATCCAGCGTAACACTCGGCAACGCTTTATCCTGTGCGCGTTGTTGTTGCCATTGCAGCAGCCGTTCCACGATTCGATGCGCAGTCTCTCCAGCGTTTGCGCCGCGCTGATACAAACACTCGGCAGGCAAGTACTCCGGATAAACAAGATCATCCGGTGCCAGGGGGCAGGCTCCTGCAAGACAGGCTTCTTGCATGCCGAGGCCCTGAAACTCGTGCCAGGCGGTTGAGAGGACTACATCGGTCTCGCTCAGCAACTGCCCATATTCCTCTTTCGATTCAATATAGCCGGTAACCGGCCGTGGCAAGTTGTGCAGCTCACTGAGCGCGACGCACCGTTCAGTAATTGTCGCAAATTGCTCAGGTTGTTGCCGAAATTGCTGTCCTGCTACATGAATTTGAATCGGTGCACGCAACTCCAACAGCTGCTCAACAACAGCCAGCAGAATTTCCGGGCCTTTGTCATATTCCCAGCGATGATTCCACAACACCTGCAGCACCTTGGAATCGCGAGCGGGGCGATCGCTTGCCTTCTGTGTGCCTGTGTACTCAACGGGTACCGGCACAGTGCTGGCTGCCTCCAGCTTGTGCCAGGCACTATCCGGCAGATTATCGGGCAGCTTCTGAAACAGTTCGCGCGCGCCGTGCAGAAAGGTGCGTTTGTTGAAGGCGCTGTTGAACACGATCTGGTCTGCGCACAGGGCACTGTAAACCGGTATCAGCATGGGCTCGACATTGAGAGTGCGTTTGTTATTCCGCTCCGGGTTGGTTGGGTAGAAGAACTGGTTCTCATGGAAGTAGAGCAGGGTAGGGATCTGGGCGAGGTTCGGCCGTAAGCCGCGTAGCGCTGCCAGATCGACCATAGATGTGGCGATCAGAATGTCCCAGTGCGCCTCGAGTTCGGGGTAGTCCTGCAGCCCCCAGTGCAGGCTATTACTCCGCAGGCGCCACTCGAAGTGACGCGCAGGGAGGCTGAGCTGGCACCAGTCATCGCCGGGGAACAGGCCTGCAAGTCGCTCCCGCCACAAGCGATGACTCAATGTGTCATAGGCGGAAAGGAGCAACTTGCGCATGTCTTGATCCTGCGCGGCTAGACAGTGCTGTCACTGAGTCTGCCGATGTGGCTGGCGCTCCAGAATGCCGACGTTCTCACTCATATCAAGAATGGTGTCGATGTTCGCTTCGATATCTTCGGCGCTCGCGCCTGTGCCAAGGTCGACGCCAGGATTTTCGCGTATGTCGGCGGAATAGTAGCGGCCACCCATTGCCTGGATAATGCGGCCATTGGGTGCCTTGTCGCTACATAGAAAGACAACTGCGGGTGTCACCAGTTCTGGCGCGAGTCGTTCAGCGCTGTCCTCAAAACCCGGCAGATCCAGAGTCATTCGTGTGGCGGCAATCGGGGCTATAGCATTGGTAAAAATGTTATATTTGGCGCCTTCGAATCGAAGTGTATTCATAAAGCCGACCAGGCCGAGTTTCGCTGCGCCATAGTTGCTCTGGCCGAAATTGCCAAACAAACCGGAAGTCGAGGTAGTCATTACAATTCGCCCGTATTCCTGTTCGGTCATGATAGGCCATACGCATTTGGTGCAATTCAGGCTGCCCGTGAGATGCACATCAAGCACGGCGTGCCAGTTTTCAAGCTCCAGCTTGGCGAAGGTCTTGTCGCGCAGAATGCCGGCGTTGTTAACCAGAATATCGATACGCCCCCAGCGCTCCATGGTGTCAGCGACCATTGCCTGTACCGCTTCAAGGTCGGTGACTGACGCGCCATTGGCAATGGCAGTCCCACCTGCCGCGTTAATCTCTTCGGCAGCCTGTTCTGCCGCTGTTTGCGAACCCCCGCTGCCGTCGACGCTGCCACCCAGATCATTGACAACAACTTTGGCTCCGCGGCGCCCGAGTTCCAGAGCGTGCTGTTTGCCCAGGCCTCCTCCCGCGCCGGTGACGATAGCGACGCGACCTTCAAAACTAATGCTCATGCTGATTCCATCCCTTTTCAGTCTGCTTGTTTGCTGTTTCAGTTCCCAATGCATGCGCATCGGTAGAGAGGCTGGATTCTATGCGCTGCTGTCGGGCTGCGCAACGCGCTGCCGACCACCCGGAAATTTGTTGTGCTGCAGCGCTGATGCTGCGTTGGCAAAACCAGGTGAGCACATGCTGCCCGTGATTTACGGTTGGCCCAGTGAATAGGCTATTATCGGGAGCATGAGCATAATGCGATCTGTGCACACCGAGTCTGAAGCGTGAGTGATAACAATCCAATACCTGCGGCCACCGTAGTCATAGCCAGAGAGAGCCTCGCTGGTGATGGGGTGGAACTCCTTTTCTTGTTGCGTAACTCCCGTCTGGTGTTCCACGGCGGGCACTGGGTTTTTCCGGGCGGTCGGATTGATGACTGCGACTATGAGGCATGTCAGGGGAATCTGGAGTTTCCAGCGGCCCGCAAGGCAGCAGTGCGCGAGACAAAAGAAGAGGCAGGGATCGAAATCATCGAGAATGAACTCATTCATACTGCACACTGGACTACCCCGCCGCGGCTGCCGCGTCGCTTTTCTACCTGGTTTTTCCTCTATCCTCTGCGCGAGCAAGTGGAGGTAGTCGTTGATAAGGAGGAGATTCTCGACCACCGCTGGCTGACACCTGATGCAGCCTTGCGCGCTGCGCAAAGCAAGGAATTCGAACTACCACGCCCGACGCTCGCGACCGTACAGGATCTGCAGGGCCATCGCTCGCTCGACAATCTTGTTGCATCTGTCACCGACGGTAACATCCGGGTTTTCCCGGAAAATTCCGACCATTATCGCCCCAGGGAAATGGGTTATCTGCCAACTGAAGGCTGAAATCGGGGCAGCGAATTGTGGCGGAATTGGTGGGAAATCAGGGCAGAGTTATGGCCTGTCCCCGGACTCTCTCGGGCTAACTGATCTGGTAGGGATTCTATCCTTTGCGCTTCTGCCGGGTTCTTGCTTTATAGTGCGGGTTAGTGGGATAGTTGGGGCAAGATAAGCAGTGTTTTCGGTCTCTGCGAAGCTGTCTGAAAGCTCGTTCTATAGCTGGTCTATAGCCGCACAATTCCTGTGAGTTGTGAGCACGCAGACAGTTTTAATCAGGCTGACAAGCAAACCTCGCATTTGGGGGTCAAGTCACAGGCAGTACTAGCGGAGCGAAGTTCAGAACCTCTATGTCCACTCCTACTTTCGATAGTCTCAGACAGACACTGAAATCACTCAGACGCCGCCGCAGCAATTTGTTTTTGCTGCAACAGCTGAGCTGGCTCGTTGTGGGCCTGGTCTCATTGGTGACCGCAGCAACCGCCTTCTCCGCATGGCGAGAGCTGGACAAAACAGCCACCATTTTCCTGTTTCTGTTTCTGGTAGTTGTCGCTGCCGGAATGGGCTGGCTGTTCCTGCAGCAACTGCGCAAACGACAATATGATGATCGTAAGCTTGCGCATTACGTCGAAGACCACATCCCCGATCTGGAACAACGTCTGCTGACTTCGCTCGAATTCAGTGAGGAAGACCTGACTAACGGTCGCGCGGGCGTCTCACAACAATTTATCCAGCAGCTCTGGGAGGATGCCCAGGAGCACGTGCAACAACAGCAACGCCAGGTTGAAGCAGTCATGCCTGCGCAGGCATCCTGGGTCGCCGCCGGGGCGGCGGCAGCAAGTCTTGTGCTCGCAGTCACTGTCGTATTGAGTTCCGAATTACTGAGCGAAGCGGTTGGCCGACTGGCCTGGCCCTTTGCCATCAATGAGCCGGTATTGATTATTGAGCCTGCTCCCAATGTTGAGATTTCTGTAGAACCAGGCAATCTCGAGATGCAACGCGGTGAAAGTGTCACCATCATTGCCCGGGTCAATAACGCCATTCCTGCGGCCGTTA
Source organism: Gammaproteobacteria bacterium (assembly GCA_030147705.1). Taxonomy (GTDB): domain Bacteria; phylum Pseudomonadota; class Gammaproteobacteria; order Pseudomonadales; family Pseudohongiellaceae; genus UBA9145. Next base: position 598 of record JASBUV010000022.1, on the reverse strand, counting down.
ATCTGCGCTTGCAGGACGACAATGTGAACTGGCGTGATGTCTCCATGAATCGTGATGGAAGCGGCTCCGACAGCGCGACCTACAGTTATTTCATTCCTTCGCTACAAGAAGATACGACCTACTACATCAGCTTCAATGAAGGCGAAGAATACAGTTCCAGCCAGTACCAGATAAATCTGTTCGATCTGCCTCAAGTTGAACAGATCGATCTCGCACTGACCTATCCTGAATACACCGGTCTGGAAGCCAGCATCGAAGAAGATAGCGGTGACATGGTCGTTCCTGAAGGCACGATCGTTGAGATGACCGTGCGCTTCAACAAGGCGCTCGCGGCGGCCAACCTCGATTTCGATGAGGCTGTGGCCAGCGAAGAGGATGCGGCCCCTCCGGTTTCCTATCCGGATATGCCACTGCGCATTGACGGTGACGTGGGTTATGCGACGTTCACCGTCATGCAGGATGGTGTTTATCGCGTTAACGCACGCGACCTGGCAGATATGGAAAACCGGAATCCGCTCAACTACTTCATCCGCGCGATTCCTGATCAGCCTCCCGAACTCGCCTTGCGCCGCCCCGGCAGAGATCAGGACGTGATGCC
>JASBUV010000139.1 GCA_030147705.1 Gammaproteobacteria bacterium | reverse complement strand
AAGATTGGCGTCGAGAATCCCGGCGAAATCGCCAAAAGCTTGTTCGACATCAGCAACCCAACTATGGACTGGGTAGCCATGGCCGGTGCCTTCGGCGTCCCCGGTGCGAGAGCGGACACGGCCGAGGAGTTGTGCCGCCTGCTAAAACAAAGCTTCAGCACTCCAGGCCCATTCCTTATCCAGGCCAGCGGGCAACTGCAACGCTGAGCTTACTCAATCTCTACACACAAAAAGGGGCCTGAGGCCCCTTTTTTGTGACAATTGTCTGCGTTGTAATACGGCAGTGACGTTTTTCTATGCTTTGATTTCCCACTGCAAGCAGAGCAGCAACTTCTCTTGCTCCACTCTTGTTCCACTCTTATTTCACTAAGCCCAGGTGAAGTTTTTCCGGATGCGACCCAGGCGTTTGTAGAAAGACTCCGACAGTTCGCCGTCTTCTTCCTTGTTTGGAAAAGCCAGCGACAACACAGGAATTACAATCAAGGGCAGCAATAGTGTCAGGAAAGAAGGATCACGCCATTCTCCCATTGCCTCGATCAACTCATACCAGAACTGCGCGAAGCCGCCAGCGGTCGCGTTCTCCGCGCCATCGAAAAGCGTATTGAACAACCACATTACCAAACCACCGATGAAGCCGGTTGCCATGCCCCAGAACACCGCCAGCTCGGTAGTCTTGCGCCAGTAAAAAACATAGCCAACCGCAATAGCGGGAGGCACAACCATTGCAAAACCCAGCAGGAGTAATTGTAATACCGAACTGATATTCCCCAGCCAGGCAATCACGGCCGCCGCAGTACCGTAGAGCACCGTAACAATCTTGTAGGCGCGCAGCTTGGTATCGCTATCGAAATTCTTCGCTCCAGGAATCCAGTCATTCACAAACATCGTGGAGCTGGCTAGCAGAATCGGAGCGCCCGACGAAATCACCGCTGCGAGCACGGCAGCCAGTGCTATGCCTCCCAGAATCGGCCCGGTGTCGATGGCCAGTTGGGCGATATTGAGGTAGCTGGTTAGTCCACTCTCAGCGCCGTAACTGGCGAGAGTCAGAATGCCGATAAAACCTGCAACGAGAGGCATGAGTGCGGCGATAATTCCGGCGAGAAAGAACCCGGGAATCAGGTAATCCTGTTTGGCCGCAGAACTGGCGTAGTTCGCGTAAACTGATGCTGCCGGCGTATGTATTGTCGCCGAGATAAACAGCGCAATAATTGTCGCCCATCCAATGCCAGTAAAACTCCACCAGCGCACATCATCTCGATTGACTTCTGCGAGTCTCTCGGTCGCTGTTGTCGCCACTGCGTCCCAGCCTCCCAGATTGTTCATCGCTACCATGCCCACCAGCAACAGGCCAAATATGATCACGGTGCAATGAACAACATTGGCAACTGCTGTACCTTTGAGCCCACCAGTTACAGTGAATACGATAATAAGCAAACCACCAAGCGCCACCCCGACAACAAATGGCAGACCTGTCACACCACTGACGATGGAGCCGATCACGTAAGGTTCGATGATATTGATCACCAGATACTCGGCCTGGACGCACAAACTGGTGAGCCACTGGCATCGTCTTGAACCAAAGCGATGATCAAAAACCTGACCAACACTCACAACCTGTAGTTTGCGATAAGGAATCGCGAAGAAGAGCCCCACCAGGAACAACGCAGCGAAGGAATTGACACCATACCAGAGATGCCCGAGCCCTTCGGCCATGACGTCCCCGGCTACACCGTAAGTGCCTGCTCCGCCGATACGCGTTCCAGCGACCCCGGCAGCGAGCATGAAGACACCCAAAGTGCCCCCACCGATAGCCCAATCGGAGGCGTTGCCTTTCACGCGGTTGAGGTACATACCAAAGGCGATAAAAAAGCCGAGGTACAGAATAATGATGACTGAGGTGATGCTCATGTCCTGCTCCCTTTTCTTCCCTGTTCTTGTTAGCCTGGCGACCACTCCAAATTTCGCAGAAGTAGTGCGCTGTAATTCTTATTGTGTCCGTGGCGACCCGCTTTTACCGGAGTGCGATCCTTCGCAACAGATTTCCTGAAAGAAAGGTTTATTCTCCCGAGTGATTCGAATCCATTCACTCTCATAGTAACCTGCCTGCCACGCGAGCCTTGCCACGCAAAATTGCGCTGCAAGGCACTCGGCATACTACACTATCGCGAATACGGCTATCTACAGCTTTCCAGCACTACCGTACGAGTTGCAATCGCAGCATCGTTCAGGCCGCTCGTGTTATCCTGCGCTACGGCAACAATCATACTGGAACGCAACAATGAACAACCAGGCTCCCGGTACGGATGCATGGCTGGCGCAGGTCAGTGAAGAGATTATCGACCCGGATCGACCGATAATCGATCCTCATCATCATTTATGGAAGAAGCGCTTCGGACGGAACTATCTTCTACCCGAACTCTGGGCGGATACGGGTAGCGGCCACAATGTTGTGCAAACCCTCTTCATGGAGTGCAGAGCATTTTATCTGCGCGAAGGTCCGGATTTTCTCCGCCCATTGGGAGAGAGCACGTACATCTCCGAACTCGCCCAGGAGAGCGCGAACACACCTGGGAAGCCTGAAATCGCTGGCATTATCGCGCACGCAGATCTCACTTTGGCAGATCAACACGAGGATCAATTGCGGGAGCTGCTACAGCGGCACGAAGCTGTTTGCGCAGGCAGATTTAAAGGCATCCGCCATGCGGGAGCGCACGATAAACATCCGGAGGCGCTGTTTATCACACTCGACACTCCATCCTATTTGTACGGCAAGGAATCGTTCCGCAAAGGGCTCCGAATACTCGCCGAACTCGGGCTCACGTATGATACCTGGCATTACCATCATCAGAATCTGGACTTTATCGAGTTAGCCAGGGCCGTACCCGAGTGCACCATGATTTTGGACCATTTCGGCACACCACTGGGTGTTGGCCGATTCAAAGGGTTCAGGGAAGAAATTTTTCAGGAATGGAAAGACGAAATGCGTGAACTGTCTCGCTGTGAGAATGTCTACGCCAAGCTTGGCGGTCTGGCCATGCCCGACAACGGCTTCGGCTGGGATAAGGCAGAGCGCCCTCCTGGATCGGACGAATTTGTCGCTGCACAGGAAAGATACTATCTGCATATGATCGACTGTTTCGGGCCGGAGCGCTGTATGTTCGAGAGCAATTTCCCTGTTGACCGGCTTTCTATCAATTATCATGTGTTGTTCAACGCCTACAAAAAGATGGCTGCGCGTTACAGCCAGGACGAACAGCATGCCCTGTTCTTTGGTACCGCCCAACATGTCTACTCACTGGACGCTTGAAGGTTAATTTCCCTGGAGAAAATCTTGTCATTTCAATCCCTCGTTTTCGATCTGGATGGCACACTCAGCGATCCATTCCTGGGCATCTATCGCTGCATGAATTTCGCGCTAGCGAGTTTCGGCTATCATCCGCGCAGCGAGCAGGACATCAAGGCACAAATTGGTCCACCACTCGAGGATACGGTAAGCAAATTTATCGACAGTGACGATGAGACGCTGGTACGTCGAGTCGTAGAGAAGTACCGCGAGCGCTATGGCGAGTTCGGCTACAAGGAAAATTCTCTCTATCCTGGCATTCCGGAGATGCTCAGAGAACTGCAATCGCTTGGTATTCCCATGGGCGTGTGCACGTCGAAGTTGCGCAAAAACGCTGTCAAAATTATCGAGCTCTTCGAACTAGACGAGTTCTTCGAGTTTGTCAGTGGTCCGGAATTCGGAATGAGCAAGGCGCAGCAACTGGATATTCTTATTCAGGATGGCAGCATCTCTGAAAATGCTCTGATGATTGGCGACCGTGCCATCGACCTGGTATCTGCACACAAGAATGGCCTATCGAGCGCCGGTGTAACCTGGGGGTTCGGGAGTGAAAAAGAATTGCTGGCGGAGCAGCCTCGCTTTCTGTTTACCAGCCCCGAACAGCTGGCAGCCACCTTTCGCCAAAATGCTGGGTAATCGCTCCGCGAGAGGCTATCTCAGCAGCTTTATCACTGCGCTGGCCGTCAATATTGCTACGTCACCAGCGCGTATGACACATCGCACAAACACCAGAGATCTGCCTCGCTTCAACACCTCAGCCTCTCCGAGAAGCAAATCACCCTTATTGGCAGGAGCGAGAAACTCATTATTGCAACTTACTGTAGCGACGAATTGCTGCTCGCCACCATTGGCACCCAGACACAGCGTGTAGTCTGCAAACGTCATGAGTACGCCGCCATGCACAGCGTTGTGAGCATTGCAGTGTCTGTCTTCCGCGCGAAACGCTGTTTCGATTCTGCCGTTCTGACGCGCAAAAAAGAAGGGGCCGATGCGATCCTCCGCCTTGTCTCCTTCCCAGTGTTGATAATTAGCCGGCACATCAAAATCTTTCGGATTGAGCATCTGTTACTGTCCTGCGCTAGTCTTCTTCACTATCAGGCGTCACCAGGTCGACTGCAGCCCCTGCTACTTTGAAAGGCACTTTGGCTACTTCGATTGTGGTATCGACTGCCGCCCCGACGACTGCACCCACACAACCGCTCAAAAAGAAAGCACAGAGCAATACGATAACAACACTGCGTTTGTGAGTCAGTTTCAAATCCATTACTTCGCCCAGAGTCATCATTTATTCCTTATAAAGCCAGCTGCCAATAGCCCACGTCCACCCAGCGATCAAATTTGCGACCGACTTCGGTAAATTTTCCGGCCGCTGTGAAGCCCATGGATTCGTGCAGCGCAATGCTGACAGCATTAGGTAAGGCGATGCCAGCTATAAGAAGATGTATCGGTGTCTTGCGCATTTCGTTGATCAAATGGCTGTAAAGCATTGAACCGAGCCCTCTCCCGGCCACGTCATGGCGCAGATAGACCGAAGTCTCCCGAGAGCTGCGATAGGCGGTTCGTGCTTTCCACTGTGCGGCGTAAGCATAGCCCAGCACTTCATTATCCTCTTCGACGACAAACCAGGGCGTATGCGGAATACCGGCTTCTTCGCTACGAGTACGTTCAGCCATGTTTTCTGCGCTAATAGCCTCTTCCTCGAAGGTGATCACCGTGTTGGCAATGTACCAGTTATAGATGTCGGCCAGGGCGACCTCATCACCCGGCTGAAAAGCACGAATAGTATGACCGCCAGTCTCTTTCATCGCAGATTCCCTATCGGTTGGATAGCGCGGTCGCCCAGTCCATTTTCAATAATATCTCGTAGTTCATCGGCCAACAGCTTGCTCCGCTCCAGTACGCTGGTAAACACGGCAACACGGTCATCATATTGCAAACGATTGAAATCTGATCGGTCGGACAGCTTTCCGCCCGGGAGCGCGGCGACGAATTCCTCGCTCGGGCAAATTATGACCACATTACTGTAATGCTTGGCACTAGCTCGTCGCCACGGAAGTTTCTTGTCGAACCACCCCGGCACAACAGACGACTGGAAGTGTGGGTAAAGCACCAAGCCATTCAGCTCGTTAAAAGGCAGATCAAAGTGGTAGTCGCTGATCCCACCATCCCAGTAGAGCCCCGGTTTAGCTTCTTCAATGTCAGAGACACCTTCCAGAACAAAAGGAATCGAGCCACTGGCGATCATGGCATCGAACAGATTAGTTGCCGTGAGAGGCACTGAGTGAGTGCGAATATCACTCAGGGAACGCCACGGACTCTCCTCAACAGTTCTTGTAAAAACAGTACGCTCGAAAAACCAGGAGAGCGTCTTCCTGCTGAAGATATTCAGCGCAGCAGCAGTGGCGAGTTCTACCGCTTGCTTCGCCTTGCCGCTATCACCATGCAAATGTCTGGCGCGATCGGTAATGATGTGAGTGTTAATGAGAGGGTGATCGATAATTTCCTGGGCACCCTCAGGCCCAAGCACTTTGGCGAGCATCTCCCTCGCCTGCCGAGAGACCTCTGCGGCGGTTGGGCGCTCAGAGTAGCTTTCATGACTATACAGCTCAGCGAGTCGATCGATCGCTGCAACTGGATCAGCGGTTGCCAGACAACACATGCGCCAGGCCCCCGCTGAAGAACCGAGAGTTTGCAGGGGCCGCTGTCTGTTGCGGAAGAACTCGCCGAACAGGAAGCGGTCCATACCATACAGTACAAACCACTTCGGCCCGCCGGACGCGCCGATCAGCGCATCGAAAAGATCCTCATGCAAGCCTTCATCCAGCAAGCGGGCTTTGGCCCGCTCACCAGCATGAATGGCTAGTGCTGACATGACAGGTCAGACGTGAACTAACGAGTAAACGCCAGCTTGAAAGTGACAGGAACAGCTTGCGAGATGCTGGGTAAGCCCGCTACTTCTCGCAGCGCTTCAACACCGGAAACGAGGCCATGATCAGCCGCCATAACGATGACCGGCTTGATCGTGCTCACGCTGATTCCGTCGGCAACACGAACAATTTCCACGTCTGCGGTGTATGTCTTGGTCTGCCCGTGCAAATCGAGTGAGAACTCGATGTTCTGTGTCAGCGAAGCGCCTACAGCCAGCCCAGAGATAGCGGCGGCATCAACGCTGGCGGAAATGCTTCCTCGCGGAAACATGCCAGTTTCAAACAGCATCGCCTGCATACGTTCATTGCGAATCGGAATGAGTGTATTGACACTCGCCAACTCAATTGTGATATCGACCTGTCCGGAATTGCTGACAGAACCAGACAGCGTGTCGAATGTATGTACTTCTGCAACGTGATCCGCTTTGATGGTGACAAAGCTCAGCGTCGAATCAGCATTATCGAGAGACCACTGGGCCAAGGCAGAGTTGCCAAATACCGATAGGCTCAGTACCGCAAACAGAGCGGATTGCAGAAACATACGCGCACTACGGCGGATTGCAGTCATTGATTACTCCTTAAACATTTCTCGCGGGAAAAGAGTCGCCTAGCTTAACCGAAAGCAGAAAGGTAGCCTAGTACCCCTGACCGCAGTCCCGATGTTTGCCAGCACGACTCACCCCGGTAGAATGGGGCCTGCCTCTCTTCCGCCTCCAATGCAATACAAGACAGGGACAACACTGCAACGTGAAAATGAAAGCCAGCACTCCGCTTGTCAAACATCTGGTCCTCATAGGCGGCGGCCACAGCCATCTGGCTGTTCTCAAACGACTCGGCATGCAACCTGTCCCGGGTTTATCAGTCACACTCGTCACACGCGATGTCATAACGCCCTATTCCGGCAGTCTGCCAGCCTACCTCAGCGGCACTTGCTCCCACGAGCAAATGCATATTGATCTCGCACCACTCGCGCAGTTTGCAGGCGCACGGCTAATTCATCAGGAAGTCCGGCACATAGACCTCGAATCGCGAACAATCAGCCTCGCCGACAGACCGGCAATCTCATTCGATATACTCGCGCTCAATACCGGTTCGGCTCCAGACGCAAACTTGATAGCTGGAGCAGGCGCGCATGCGATACCGATCAAGCCAATCGACAAGCTCATCAAGCGCTGGGAGCAAACTCGAGGCGAAGCTATCTCTACCTTGCAAGCACGGCGATCTTTCCACATCGCAATTATCGGTGGTGGACCAGCGAGCATAGAGTTCGCACTCGCGATCCAGTCCAGTTTGCAGTCTGCAACTAGCAAAGATGAGTTAACCCGACTAAAAATTTCACTCATTACCGCCGATGAGTCTCTGCTGGCCGAGCACAATTCCAAAGTTCAAACGTTTGCCCATGCAGAGCTCATCCAACGAGGAATCGACCCGATTATGGGCACACGAGTGCAGCGCATTGATTCCGGCAACCTGTATTTCGAAAACAGCACATCGCTGCAAGCCGACACTATTTTCTATGCAACCGGTGCGAGCTTGCCTGACTGGATTGGAGAGCTGGGCTTGCAACGCAGCGCCGATGGTTTTGTGGAAGTCGGGCACACATTGCAATCGACGAGTCATCGCAATGTTTTTGCTTCAGGAGATATTGCCACTATTGTCGATACGCCTCGCCCCAAATCGGGAGTGTATGCTGTTCGTCACGGCAAGATTCTTGCCCACAACCTGATCGCCTTTGCGCGTGGGAAGCGACTGCGGCGCTACCACCCACAGAAACAAACTCTGGCGCTATTGAACCTCGGCAATGGCAAGGCAATCGCTTCGCGCGGCAAGTTTTTTTTCCAGGGCAAGTTTGTCTGGAAACTGAAAAACAGAATCGACTCTGCATTTCTGCACAAGTATTCCAGGTTGCCGGAAATGCAAGCAGAGATCGAACTGAGTAGCGGCTTGGTTGACAAGAGCGCTGAACTTCAACTACGCAAGCATGCACTACGCTGTGCAGGTTGCGGTGCGAAAGTGCCTGATGCCATTCTCAAAGAGGTACTGAGCGGCCTGCATTATGCAGATGACAAGCATAGCGATAAGCGGTCGCTTGCCAGTGCAGAGGACGCCGCAATTATCCCATTGGACAGCAGTCTTCGCCTGGTTCAAAGCGTTGATCTGCTGAAAGCATTCAGTCTGGACAGTTGGCTGTTCGCCCGCATTGCGACCAATCATTGCCTCAGCGACATGCACGCCATGGGGGTGACCGCCAGCACCGCTCAGGCCATAGTCGGGCTGCCACCGGCAAGCGCCGAACTCTGCAAGGCTCAATTGAATGAAATCATGCAAGCCTGCCAGCAGGAATTAAATGCAGAAGGGTGTGAACTGGCTGGTGGGCACAGCGCTGAAGCCGACGTGTTGCAATTCGGCCTGTGCGTCAATGCGGTGGTTAGCGATAACAGCCGGCTACTGTTCAAACGCGGCATCAAGGCAGGCAATGTACTGGTGCTCACGAAAGCGCTCGGTACAGGCACGGTGCTCGCCGCGCAGATGCGCTTTCGCTGTCGCTATGAGTGGCTGCAGGCTTGCCTGAACAGCATGCTGCAGTCCAATCGCGCGGCGGCAGAGATTTTCGTGAAGCACGCCGCCACCGCTTGTACTGACATCACAGGATTTGGTCTCGCCGGACATTTACTGGAAATGCTTGAGGCGAGCGGGCTTCAAGAGCCAAGAGAGAATTCTGAAGAGAGAGTTCAGGTCGAACTGGATGTCAGTGCACTACCGATCCTGCCCGGTGCTCTGGACTGTTTAAGCGTAGGAATAATCAGTTCACTCCATGCCGACAACAGCCTAGCCGCACAGCATATCCAACCCGGCAAACTCGCGCTGAACAAACCGGAAATCGAAATCCTGTTTGACCCACAAACAGCGGGCGGATTACTGGCCAGCATTCCTGCGGAGAGCGCCGACGCCTGTATGCAGGAACTACACAATGCAGGGTACACCGCTGCGCAAATTATCGGCAGGGCAATCGCAAGCAGTGAGAATATTGGGAGCGGAAAGAGAGGTGAGACAGGCCAAAGTAGTGAGAGCAGACAGCCACTCATTCTGCGCCAGACCGCCACAGCGTAGCTGGATGTTGCCAGCATGCTGCGTTATATTTTGTTGCGCCTTTAACTTACAGAGAACTCCATGAGCTTTGCAAATCGCCTGCCCCCTACCAGCCACACGCCACGCATAGCTGTCACCGGGCTGCAGAAAATTTTCAGCTTACTCTCACTGGCGCTTGCGCTGGGCCTGCTATGCTTCAGCGGCCTGACCCATGCACAAGACAGCGCAACCAGCACCGTACTGGAGCGCTACGGAAGCCTTGATGTGGAGCGCACCGGTGCGACCATCGATGCCGAACTCGGCCGTAAAATGCTGCGTCGTGGCAACACCTATCTGAACCTTGAGCGCTATGACGAAGCGATCGAGGAATATCGAAGAGCACTCAGTGCCGACCCCAATCAGGCCGAAGCGTTGCGCAATCTGGCCAATATCTATCTCTTTCAGGAAAATTTCGCTGCCGCCAAACCCCTGCTCGCCCGCTTTATTGCCTTGCAGACTGACGCGAGTGCTGCCCTGATTGCTGCCGTACAGACTCTTGGTCAGCTCGAACGCAATGAGGGTAACTTCGATGCAGCAATCGAATATGATTTACGAGCTATCGCGTTATTGCCAACTGATGACTCGCAGGTCCATGTCATGGCAAACACCTACAACAACGCAGGTGATTCAGAAAAGGCAATCGCGATCTATGAGGCGGCCAGTCGCGCACAACCAGGCAATGCCTTTATGTACCGCAGCATGGGGCGAATTCTCGAAAGTCAGGGGCGGTTGGAACAAGCTTTGGAAGCCTACAAAAAAGCCGCAGAGACCGACCCGGACTCGAGCTTTTATGCCAACCTGGTGGAGTCACTTGAACAGCGATTGGGTAGTAACTGACAATCGTTCGACACAATTGCCACTTATCGAATTAGCTCGGAGGCTTACAGGGACTATGCGTTCCCTGAGCCATCTTTAACCACTTTACTCAGCCAGAAGTGCGTCTCGCTGCTTAGCCTCCAACCCGGCGATCTCTTTGACTCGCAAATAGAACGTAGCGAAATCACCCTCCGTTTCCTGAAGCAGCGTTGTAAAGAAAGGAACATAGTCATTGTAGATGCTGACGGTGCTTAGCTGTGCGTTATTGAGTGAGTGCCCGAACCAGTTATCATAGCCAGCGTATCCACCCCACGCGGTTTTTAGCTCTGCATAGGCCACACGCATTTCATTTTGCAACTCAGCCTTTCGCGCACGCATTGCCGTTACAGGAATATCCTCGCCATAAAGCTGTGCGAACTTGTCCTGGAAATCTGTCACCAACTCGTTAAACTGCCGCTGCCTTCGAGCTCCCTCCTCGGATGCCTGCATTTGAGCTTGTTGTCCTGTCAAATCCAGCCAACGCCGCATCCCTTCTCTTTCTACTGCTGTTGCGAAGCTTTCATTGAAACTTGTGTCACCTGGAACGTAAACAACTTGATGGGCCAACTCATGGAAGATCAAACCGGCTAGCTGCGATGACTGCCTCTGCAGAACAGTACTCAAGAGCGGATCTTCAAACCAACCCAGCGTTGAGTAGGCATCGACACCTCCAGTATAGACATCATAGCCGTCAGCGCTCAGCCGCGCTGCGAACCTTTCTGCTCCCTGCTCTGAAAAATATCCCCGGTAGTTCACACAACCCGCAATCGGATAGCACCACGTGACAGGTTCCAGTGAAAATTCCGGCGCAGCAAAAACGTTCCACACCACGTGCTCACGCCCTACATCAACATAGCTTGAAAAATGCTCACCGACTGGCAGATGCAATTCCTGTTGCGCGAATTCACGAATCGCCAGCACATCTTCAAACTTGACGCGTAGTTCCTCCGGCAACTCGCCTGAATTGATGAGTTGCTGGATATCTTGCCGAGAGAACACGATGGCCAGCTGCCCGCGTGCTGCCTGACTGTAATAGCTCACGGTCTCGCACGACACGAGCAGTCCAGAGATTGCCAATAAAGCAATCGCCTGCACAACTCGCCTGTTAATCGGCATGGGCCTCTCCATGCAAAGTGATGACGAGGGAACGCGAACTTGCGTGATTGCGGTGTTCACCAAGGTAAAGCCCCTGCCATGTGCCAAGGCAGAGTCTCCCATGTGCTACAGGAAGCGTAAGTTCCACACCCAACAATGCAGATTTGATGTGCGCGGTAATATCATCCGGGCCTTCGTAGGTATGCTCATAGTAGTCTGCCCCTTCCGGCACCATCACATTGAAGTGCCGCTCCAGATCCCGGCGTACGGAACTGTCAGCATTTTCGTTTATCGAGAGTGACGCGGATGTGTGTTGCAGGAAAAAATGGGCGTGACCAATAGCAAGTAACTGCAGTTCGGGTAACTGCTCTACGACCTCGTCAGTAATCAAATGAAACCCACGCGGCTTTGCTCGAAGACTGATTTGCTTCTGCAACCACATGGCTACACCCTAGCGCGGCCCGGTCAGCTCGATTTCAAAAAGATCGGACCAGTGCTTGCCGGTTACAAACAATCGCTCCTGTTCAGCATCCCAGGCAATGCCATTGAGCACAGCTTCGGCACTACCCAGAGTTGTCTGATCAGATAAGCCGGTCAGGTCGATACTCGAATTGACATTGCCTGTCTGTGGATCAATACGCACGATGAAATCTGTCTGCCAGACGTTTGCCCAGACTTCGCCGTTGATGTATTCCAACTCATTCAGCAGGGAAATAGGGTTACCGTTCAATGTCACCTGAACACTGCGTTGTGGGGCGAAATTTGCTGGGTCGAGAAAGGTCAGAGTATTCGTACCGTTAGACAGGATCAGCTGCTCACCATCATAGGCCAGTCCCCAGCCCTCGGTCGCATTGTAGTGCGACTCAATTAATTCAAATGATTCCTTGTCGTAAACAAACACGATATTTGAGCGCCAGGTCAGCTGATATATCTTGTCGCCAACCACTTCGATCCCCTCGCCAAAGTAGCGCCGACTTAGCTGCTCTGACTGGAGCACTTCACCAGTATTCAGGTCAATTTTGCTAAGCGAGGAGAGTCCGTTCTTGCCGGTTCCTTCGTAGAGATACCCCTCGTGGTAAAACAATCCCTGGGTAAAGGCATTGATATTGTGCGGGTAACGATTGACGATGGAATAGCCATACTGGGGAGGCGGTTCCTGTGCCGCAAGCGGTAGCGCGAGCGAAGCCAGCAGCAGTGCAGCAATTATTCTGTTCTTTGAATTCATGACGTGTGTGCCAAAACCTCTGGCGTGTGTTATAGAATACGCCTCATGAATGTTGTCTTAACGGCACATTCAAAGACGCAACCGAGCAAGGCTTGGCAAGAGCTTACTATAAATCAGGAGCGAATAATGGCCGAAGATTGCCTCTTCTGCAAAATTATTGCAGGCGACATCCCATCCCGGAAAGTCTACTCAGACGAGTCTGTCTACGCCTTTCACGACATCAACCCTGCCGCACCTACGCACATTCTGGTTATCCCCAAAAAACACCTGAAAGCGGTCAACGCGGCCGGAAGTGAAGACGAAGCCTTGCTGGGTAAACTCCTGCTCGCTGCTAACAAGATCGCCGAACAGGAGGGTCTCGCAGATGAAGGTTTTCGCTATGTGATTAATACCGGAGATCAGGGTGGGCAGACTGTTTATCACCTGCATCTGCATATTCTCGGCGGTCGCCAGTGTACCTGGCCGCCGGGCTAGGTCGCGTTGCTCGAAGTCAGCCGTAAAGCCGCCAATGCTTCCGAGTTGGCTGCACATACACCTCGCTCAGTAATCAAACCGCTTATCAATCTTGCCGGTGTCACATCAAACCCGGGATTGCTCACTGCCGTCCCAACAGGGGCGATAGATACCGCGGTGTGTACTCCCTCTGCATTGCGGCCATGCACATGACTTACTTCAGCACCTGCACGCTCTTCAATAGGAATCGCATCGCCACTTGCCAGAGAGTAATCGATTGTCGACATGGGTAACGCCACATAAAACGGCACACGATTGTCGTGCGCAGCGAGCGCTTTGAGATAAGTGCCAATCTTGTTGCAGACGTCGCCATTACTGGTCGTCCGATCAGACCCTACCAAACAGACGTCGACCAGACCCTGGCGCATGAGATGACCACCGGCATTATCGACAATCAGCGTGTGCGCGATATCCTGCTGCCCCAGCTCCCAGCAAGTCAGCGCGGCTCCCTGATTTCTTGGGCGGGTTTCATCCACCCAGACATGAATCGGAATATCACGATTAACAGCTTTGTAAATTCCTGCCAGCGCGGTTCCCCAGTCCACTGTTGCCAGCGCACCGGCATTGCAGTGGGTGAGGACATTCAATCTATCCTGAGTCGATTTTTTGGTCTGCCACAGCTCATCGAGAAGCTCGGCTGAATGATCACCAATTGCCGAGCACACATCGATATCTTCCCGCTCCATGCTACGCGCCAGCGCGAGCGCTTCGGCAGCCCGATTCTCCGGCGATAGGGTTTGCAGGTGCCGCTGACAGCGCTCCAGCGCCCAGCGTAGATTGATGGCAGTTGGTCGAGTAGCAGCCAATTGCTGCAGTGACTGCTCAAGGACAGTCGGATCCTCTCGCAAGGCCAGATAGAGACCATAGGCCGCCGTGACGCCAATCAAGGGCGCGCCGCGCACCTGCATAGCACTGATCGCTGTGGCCGCATCTGCGAGCGAAACCAGGGAGACTATTTCCAGAGTGTGGGGCAGACGAGTCTGATCGATAATCTTTACAGACTCGCTTGACTCGTCGAACCAGATTGTTTGCAGATGTTTCCCGGCAATCAGCATATCCGCACTCCAGTCCCTTTCTACCTAAATGACGCGCTCATTGCCGCCGTCGACAGGGATCTGAGCGCCTGTTGTTCGGGAGAAATCCTCACTGCACAAGCGCAATGCAGCGCGCGCCACATCTTTTGATCTGACTTCGGTGCGCAGCAGATTGTTCGCTTTGTATTGCTCAACCGACAATCCGTAGTGTGCAGCCCGTTGCGCAAGCAGCTCCTCAGTCCAGAGCGCGGTGTCGTACACCGCGTTGGGATGAAGCGCATTAACCCTGATCCCCGATTCGGCCAACTCCAGAGCAGCGACGCGCATGAGCTGCGTCAACCCAGCTTTGGCGACTGAATACGCGGCAGCGCCGGGCCCCGGTGCGGGGACGTTCTTCGATGCGATAAACACGACCGCGGGATCGAAACCGTGCTTCAGATAGGGAATACAAGTGCGTGTGAGTGCCATTGCCGCACTCAGGTTGACTGCCAGCGATCTCTGCCAGATTTCGTCAGACAGCTGCTCTATCTTGTCTGGGCTCGGAAAGATGCCAGCATTGTTCACCAGCACGTCCACACCTCCATAGCGCGCGACCCCGAGCTGAATCGCATGCTGCAAGCTCTCTGGATCGGTGACATCACAGTGCACAGGCAGTATGGCCGGTGAGTTAGAACGGGTAGCAAAGTTCTCCGCAATATCGAGCGCGACAACGCAGGCTCCTTGAGCGACAAACTCTTCAACGCAGGCTCTGCCAATTCCGGACGCAGCTCCGCTGACCACGACTACTTTACCCTCAAACGCCGCGCGCTTACCTGCCAACTTGAGTTTGGCCTGTTCGAGCTCCCAATATTCGACTTCAAACAAGTCTCGCTCTGGTAGTGCTTGCCACTGACTGATCGCTTCGGCGTTCTGAATCGCGGCAATGGTATGTTGCGTGATGTCGGCGACCACGTTGAGCCGTTTGATGTTGCCTGCGAAATACAGCATGGCCTTGCTGGCCCAGACTCCGTAGCGCGGCATGCAATCCAGACACTGATGTTCAGCAGATGCATTGGCAGCGAAATAGGCGCGATAACGTTGCTCAAAACTCGCCAAACCGGCGAGCAAGTCATCTGAGAACACCGCGGCGAATGCCTTGGCGTGGATCGTGTGATCCGGTGTCAAAGGGCCGCGCGTGGCCAATTCGCCCGCATTGTCGAGACTGGCGAAACCGCATGCTTCGGCAGAGGTGTCGGCCCGAATCAAGACCGGATTTCCGAACAAATCCCCCGCTGCTTTACGCAGTTCCGCCAGGGACAGGCAATCATCGGCAGTCAGCGTGTACTCTGCGCGCGCCTGACTCTCTCCAGCTTGCGCCTGCAAGAAAGATTCAGCCATGCTGACCAATTCGATCATGTTGTCATAGCTCTGCTTGCCATCTTCCGCAAAGGTGAATATGCCATGATGCATCAGAACAATGCCCTTCAATTTGGCCCAATCGACTTCTCGTGTGGCTTCGGCAACCTGCTTGGCCAGAATAAATCCGGGCATGATATAGGGCAGAATCAGCACTTCCTCGCCGTAAAGCTCACTCAGTATCGCCTCACCGTCTGGCGAATTACTTAGAGTGACCACCGCATCGGCATGGCTGTGGTCAACGAACTTGTGCGGAATAAGCGCGTGAAGAATCGCTTCGACAGAGGGGGTCGGCGCCCCCGGATCAAGCAAGCCCAGTCGGAGCTGACGCATCATATCGGTATCGCTCAGGGTTTCGAGCTGCCCCAGCTTTAAGAGGTGCTGGAGGCGAACCGCGGGAAAGCCTTCAGAGGCAATATTACTCAGGTCCCAGCCGGAACCTTTGACGTACAGGACATCAATGATCTCGCCAAACAGGTCTTTGACCTGCCCTTTTACCGATGTATTGCCACCTCCGTGCAGGACCAGATCAGGCTCCTGTCCCAGCAAATTCGAGGTGTAGACCCTCATTTCAAGCGTATCATCTGCCTGTAGCTCGCTTGCTTGTGCGTGATCCCAGCGATTCTTCATGTCTGTTGCCGATTCAAAAAGGTGAGTTCGCGATTCAGTAGCCTCTGGCACCGGAATTTCAGTGAATTCTGGCCAATAAAAAACGCATCACCTTGCGATGATGCGTTTCAGAACTGCGACTTCGTGAGCGTACTCCCGAAATCAGTCGATTATCAGCGTGGCTCTACAATAGAGATGTTTGCCATGCCCGCCTGTCGTGCAGCGTCCATAATCGAAACCATGGTGTTCACGTTCGAATCCGGATGCGGCTGAATAATGACGGATGCAGAAGGGTTCTCAGCCTTCAATTGGTCAATATTTGAGCGGACCTGTGTCTGAATAATCGGGCGTGGATTTCCGTTCAGGATAATTTCGTTATTCGCACCAATTTCGAACAGGATATTACGAGGCGCATCCTCAGGTGGTGGCTCGTTGTTCTCATTGTTGTCGCTACTGGCTGCACTGATGGCAGTCTCAGACAAGAATGTGGCTGTTACTACGAAGAAAATGAGCAGAATAAAGACCACGTCCAGCATGGGCGTGAGGTCAATTTTGGCATCGTCTTCTGACTTCCGGCCGGAGATTTTTTTCATTTTATAGTCCTGATAATACTGTGTCTGGCAGACGACCGAGTATAGCAGTGAGTCAATTAGAAGCAAGAGACTTGCCGCTGTCCCGGCACCAATGGAGCACCAGAGCTGTGTCGATTTTTCCCGCTATTATTGTGATAAAAGGGCTTTTCTGTCGACTGGGATCACTCCCGGGCTGTAATCCGGGAGTAACCACCAAATATGCGGGTTATTTCTTGAGAGAACCTACCGCGAATTTTGCCATTTCCTGCAACTGCTTGGCGTTCTTGCCGTCGCGTGCATGCACACGGATGCCATGCAGCGTATTCATCAGAAAATCGGCTGCGAATTCTACAGTCACGCCCTTCTTCAGCTTGCCTTTCTTCTGCGCTTCGCGCAGGCGAACCACGAGTGGCTTGCGCACTGAGGCCAGAGACGCACGCACGACACGCTTGATGTCTTTATCGAAATTAATGCTTTCGCAAAGAGAGTTGACCAGGAGGCAACCCATCGCACGATGCTTGTTGCTTACTTTCGTCACGGTTTCTTCAAACAATTCCGCGATCGCTTCCCAGGCACCCAGGGAGTCGTTCTTCAGCGAATTGGCTATCTGCTGCTGCAGGATCTTGTTGTACTGATCTACACAAGATTTGAAAAAAGTATCTTTGTCACCGAAAGAATTATAAAGCGTTCCGCGATTGATTCCTGTGCAATCCAAAAGTTTCTGGACTGAACTCGCTTCATAGCCTTCCTTCCAAAACTGCTCCATTGCGTTCGTTAATACTTTTGCTTCATCGAATTCGACTGGACGTGCCATATTAGTTCTCTAATTCTCTATATTCGTTTAATACTAAAATAAGTCTTACACGCAACAGTGTTACGTTTGGTAAAACTCGAGTTAATTTAATACCGAATTTATAAAGGGCCCTAAAAATACACGTTTTTTAGTGCTCCAGAGCCCGATCCGGAAAGCGCGCTATTGTATTACAGGCCTTAGCTATTTACATCTACTCAACGCAACAAAATGTAAGCAGTGAGCGCTGCTAGCACTTATATATAGGTGTAATAAGCACATTGGAGAAGCTGATTGAGTGAGAATCAGACAAAAACCCACATTGGGGACGGGTATATCTGACGGTTCGATTTAAAATTAGCGATCTGGCCAATCAGTCGAGCAATATAGAATGACGAGTCAATTAAGATAAAAGCCGGGGTTTACCCCAGTAAACCGACCAGCAAGTCCGACTGCGACAACAAGGTAACGGAGAGCCCGATCACTCCACCAAACACTGCCCCCCAGACGACCAGCCAGCCCAGATGTTCCCGAATCATGTGCTGCACTATCTCCTTGACCATCTGCGGGGTCATTTCATCAAGTCGGTCATCTATCAATCTGGATAATCTCGTTTTGATCGCATCATCGTCCAGCGCAGCTCTGAATACGCCCTGGAGTCGATTCTCCAACTCGCCATTTGATAACTGATCTTTGAAAAACTGACGCATTTTCTCGACGAAGGGCGTTTGTAATTTCGCAAGTGCATCCCTGCCACCAATCATGCCCAGCATTCCGGCAAATGAGGAACTCATGATGACGTCTAGCAAAGACTCAAAAGCCGCCTCGAGGTCAATCTCATCAATCGCCTCGTGCAGCCCCGCTCGCAGCCGCTCCGAGTCTTCGAGCAGATGATGAAAATGCTCCTCCAGATCAGCGCGATGGAAAAACTGCTCCATGATGAGATTGCGAATTGCAAGTTTGAAATCATTGAAACGAATCTGGATTACGCCAGAGCCATAGAGGCCGGGCACTCGCTCAAACAGCATATGCACTGCCAGCCAGTTGGTGACCCCACCAGAGAGGGCGAACAGCCCTGTGTTCAACACAAGCTCGCGCACCTCTCCTTCTGCAAACAAGCCTGCGGCGACGAGCCCAGCCGCCATCGCATTGCTGATCAGACTTTTATTAACCATCACTGTTATACAACTTCCTTTCAGATTCCTTGTAAGCGTTGTGTTTATTGCAACCCATCTGCGCAACAGCGCAGTGGTTACTCTATAGCTTCATTTGCTCAGCAATCGGCATGCGCTGCCTGATATCCCGGAGATACTCCAGATCCATCTCGGCAACCGCCAGCCCTTCGCCAAACTCTATCTGCGAGAGTATGCAGCCCCAGGGATCAACGATCATCGAATGCCCCCAGGTTTCACGCCTCTCATTGTGCCGGCCACCTTGCCCCGCCGCTATCACATAGCATTGGTTCTCGATCGCTCTGGCACGCAGCAACTGTTCCCAATGGGCTTCTCCAGTCACTTTGGTAAATGCAGCAGGAACTGTCACAATCTCGGCTCCACGCAGAAAAAGCGCTCGAAACAGCTCTGGAAAGCGCAGGTCGTAGCAAACCGACAACCCCAATCGACCGCACTGGGTGTCAACAACCACCAACTCTTCCCCTGCTTCGTAACTTCGTGACTCGGAATAGGCGGCCTGTTTGTCTGCTACTTTGACGTCAAACAGATGGATCTTGTCATAGCGCGCAAGCAGCGTGCCATCAGGATCGAACACCAAACTCGCCGGTCGCACTCTGCCATCAGTAATCCGATAGTCTGAATCTGCGGGCTTCTTTCCTGGCCTTGTTGCAAGCGGAATGGTCCCTCCTACAATCGTCATCTTGAGATCTCGCGCCCGATCTGCGAGAAACTCCTGAATCGGCCCCGAACCCAACTCCTCAGCGAATGGCGCCATGGGACCACCTTCCAGCACAGCGAAGACTTCGGGCAACAAGGCCATCTGCACGCCCTGTGCGGCAGCTTCTGCCAACAAATGTCCCGCCGCAGTCAGGTTTTCTTCAATGCTGGCGGTACTCACCATCTGAATTGCGGCGATCTTACTCATAGCTAATTCCGTATCGACTGGCTCTCAATCCCAGCAGGCTGGTGTAGTCTAAACTCTCGTTATTGTTCAGGTTTTCGCTCTGATTGAAGCGAAAGTTATGATTTTCAGTACAATCACGGCGAGAGTCGACGATGCCTGCAAAATGCTGCACAAGTATGCCATAGCGAGACTGATTCAGGACAATAGCAGCAGTGCATGTTGTGGGCAGGCTTTCGCACTGCACGGTGCCCGCGCTATGATCAATCCCTTAAGATTTGGAGCGCTGCATTTGCCGCCAGAAGCACCTTGCACGAACACCTTACACAAACGCCTTATACAAACGCCTTATACAACAAGAATCGAGAACAAGGGTGAAGACCATGCCTGAACACCGTCCGCATCATTCATTGAACCGAACCATCCGCTTGTCACTTTCACGCCGGACTTTCGGCCGCTTGCTGCTGGCATGCTGTTTGACCTTCTCGTTCCTGACCAACTCGATGGCACAACCAGCCGAAGAGCGTGTGGCGAACCGACTGGAAATCATGGTGCCCATGCGAGATGGCGTGCGACTCGCAACCAATGTGTATCTGCCTGAAGGCGATGGTCCCTGGCCAGTCGTCCTGACGCGAACGCCCTATAACAAGAATGGCGCCGATGCCTCTGCCGAGACTTACAATGATCGAGGCTACGCGCTCGTAGCCCAGGACACTCGTGGACGCTATGCCTCCGAAGGCGTTGATCAACCGTTCGAAGTTGACATGCCCGATGGCTATGACACGGTTGAATGGATTGCCGAACAATCCTGGAGCAATGGCAAGATCGGCATATTTGGCACTTCCGCGCCGGGTATTACGTCGAATCTCGCCGCAGCAGCTGCACCACCGCATCTAACTGCTGCCTATGTGACAGTAGCACCGGACAGCCTGTTCTATCGCTCACGCTTTGTTGGCGGCGTCTTCAAAGAGAGTCATTCCGGCGGTTGGCTACGTGGTCAGGGAATTAGTGAAGATAGAATCGCGGCCTATAGAGCGCGAGCAGTTCTTGATCAGGGCTGGATTGACACCGACTTTCTGTTCCATAGAGAGAATGTAGAAATTCCCATCTACAACGTCGGTGGCTGGCACGACATTTATGCTGAAGGCTCCCTCTATAATTATCTGTACCTGCAGAATGAAGGTCACGAGGCAGCACGCGGCAAGCAGAAATTGTTTATGGGCGCCTTCGGTCACGGTGCACTTGAAGGAGACCTTGCCTACCCTGGCGGCGGGATGATTCGAGGCGATATGGAACAGCAGCTTCGCTGGTGGGATTATTGGCTGAAAGAGATCGACAACGGCATCATGGATGAGCCACCAGTGAGCTACTACATGATGGCTGCCGCGCGGAAGGACAACCCTTCACCACTCAATCGCGTCATCAACACAGATTCCTGGCCTCCGGCACACGAGCTGACCCGTTTCTATCTCCAGCCAGGTGGTTCACTCAGTACTTCTGCCCCGACCGCTGACGCGGCATCCTATAGCTATCAGTTCGATCCAGCAAACCCGGTCCCCACAGTCGGCGGGCAAAATCTTGGGCGGGATGTCGGGCCGAGAGACCAGCGAGAAATCGGTGAGCGTCAGGATTACTTGCGATTCGAAACGCCAGTCTTGCAGGAGGATGTGGTTGTCGCCGGGCATATCGATATGGAGCTGTTTGTTGCCACCGATGCGCTGGATACCGATTTCGTTGTGAAGCTCGTAGACATTTATCCTGATGGCTATGAAGCACTGATTCTCGACTATCCGATCCGCATGCGCTTTCGCGAAGGACAACTGGCCGATCAGGTTAAGCTCGCCACGCCTGGTGAGGTCGAGAAACTGCTGATCAATATGTGGAGCACAGCGCAAACATTTGAAAAAGGCCATCGCATTGGCGTGCATGTCAGCTCAAGCAATTACCCACGGTTTGCAGTCAACCCGAACAATGGCGCAGCTCTCGATGACACAAGCACTGCAGCCAAGGTGGCCACCAATACCGTGTTCTTCGACGCACAGCGCCCGTCGGCGATCATTCTGCCGGTAGTAACAGAGACATTGCCTGACTGATAGGTCAGGCAATGCGGCGCTGGTCGAGCCAGATCATCAGGGACTTAGTGGCCAGGCTTCTGAAAGCGCAAGATTCCCCAGGATAAATAATCATTGGAGCCTGCATCGATCCAGTGTTGCAGGCCGGCCAACATGCGATCGACATAGTCAGCACAGACGTGTTGCAACAGCTCGCTCCGGCGCGACTGCAGCTCCTCGCGAACTCGCTGATAGTGCTGCACCAACTGAAAGGTCATCTCTTCGTAGTGAGCGTTCTGCCAGCCCAACAGCTCAGCCTGTTGATGATAGAAACCGGGAGAGCCGAGGCTATCCAGATGTATCCTGTCGTAGACTGGCTGCAATACCCCCTCTGGACAATCATCTGCCTGCATCGGATCGGTGAAGATTATTTTCCCTCCCGGCCGCAGCACACGATCGATTTCGCACATTACCTTCTGCCTGTCACCAGAATGCAGAAACGAATCCTGTGACCACACAACGTCATACTGAGCATCCTCAACCGGCAAATCTTCGAAGCTGGCATCAGTCACAATGACTGAATCCTGCAATCCCTGTGCTTTTGTTAACTCGCGATTGCGATCATTCTGAGTCTCACTCAGATTGATGCAATGCACACTACAATCGAAGCTCTTGCAAAGGTAACGCGCAGCACCACCATAACCGGCACCGAGATCAATGATTCTCGATCCAGGTGCTATCGGGTCGAGCAGCCTGGCCATTGTGTCTACCGTTCGCTGCGAAGCTTCGTCAATTTTCCGGATTGCGTCCGAGTACATACCGATATGTATATCCTCGCCGCCCCAGATGTGAAAGTAGAAGTTATCCGCATCATCGCTGTTGTAGTAATCCTGTGCCGTTTTTACGACTTGAGAGTAATTGTCCATTTCATTCCTCTTTCTTATCTTGTCAGTTCTCTACCGGAGCTACTGCCTATTCGTCGTTCTCGATATATTTCTTCGAGGCGACGTGGACAAAGAAATCGGGCTCTCCTTCTTTGAAATCTTCCTGAAAATCACCGAAAGTCGTTACCTTCTGGAATCCAACCTCCTTCATCAGGTCGCGGACATACTGATAACGCAGCGGAAACATATTGAGATGAAACTCGTCACCGTCATCGAATTCGTATCGGAAACGGGCCAGAGACTCATCTACATACTCCGGTGACGCGGTAACACGATCACTGCCGTAATAGTAGTTGCGTTTTGGCTTCGCGCCGCTGTCCAGTATTGCATCGTAGTTGCGATGGTCGAGAATCAGGATGCCGTCATGCCGCAACGTCGCGTAGTACTCCGCCAGGGATTTACGCCTGTCGTTATCATCGTGGATATGGGTGAATGAATTTCCCAGACAGATCACTGCGTCGTAGAGATCGTGCACGCTTCTGTTCAGCCAGCGCCAATCAGCATGCACAGTGCGCAAAATATGACCGCGCTTCCTGGCATTCTCGAAGGATTTAGCCAGCATTGCAGGACTTCCGTCTGCGCTCGTTACTTCAAAGCCCGCCTCAAGCAACTGCACTGAGTGATAGCCCGTGCCCGTAGCAACATCGAGCACCTTTCTGGCGCCATGGCTTTTCAGTAACTCGATAAAGAAACTGCCTTCTGCCTCAGCCCTGCCATCCCAATCGATCAGCTCATCCCACTTGTTGACGAACTTGTGTACGTATTCCTCGACATACTTGTCAGTCTCCCGAATCTCAGTTGGGTCTTTGCCATAGTCCTGCTCTTTGTCCAGATCCAATACTGTACTCATGTTCTCCTGCCCCTGTTATTACTAAAAACCAGTTTTGCTCAAACCAGTGTTACTGCTACTTGTTTTGCTGAACCTCTGCTGCAGGAGTTTCAGCAGCTCAAATCTTCAGAATCCCCAATCGCCACATCAACACGCAGCCCGAAAGCTCACTGCCGGACTGAGTTTACAAACGACACGCAAACAGATCTCAGAATTGCAATATGTGAGCGCTGACACATACGCAGCACTGGCTCAGCAATGGATTTCTTCTGTTGGCGCGCTGTTTAGATAACGCGTCACAATTACGCTGATGTTGTTGCCCATTACGAACAGTAATGAACAAAGTGCAGGTGACAACGACAAACCCCGCACACGGATCGAGCTGCCCTATGTGAATTTTGTTATTTTCCGAGACTGAATAGACACTTCTAAACCGCAGTCAGGTGCTCAACAAAAATTCACATACAGCAGACGGAAGAAAATTAAGCAGCGAACAATTGACTCAATTGAGCTGCACTTCCTTGAAAAAACATTCACAGTTCAAATCGACAGGCTTTCTGACCTGGTTTGATCTTGCGTGGCTTTGACAGCTATCTAGCCACGAAGAATTGCGAAAGTTTTTACCTTGACCATCAGCTTTAGCAGCAACAATGTTATGTCATGATTCTGCGATGCTGATGAAATGACATGCGTATGCACGCATCTGATGTAGCCGCCTAAGAATAGACGCTGGAAGTAGAAATGTCCAATGACAGCCGCCAAAGATGAGAATGGCAACCCTGTCCGGCCTCGAGTAGCCGTTTCCGACGAGAGCACCGACCACCCTGAAACCGCACCAACTTTGAGCAATTTCTTAAGCAAATCGCCAGTGATTTCAAACCAATTGGTTTATATAAATCATGATGCTGTAGTTGTCATTGCCCGGGCGGAGCAGCAGGCGTGGCGTTCGTAGGGGTAGTTGCTGCGCCCTGCGGCGCGGCTTCGCGGTTTGCATTGGCCGCTGGCTGAGGCGAACCAAATGCCTGTTTGAACACTGGCTGCAACCCTTCCCATGGCCCCTGCAGGGTATATACCGCACTAGTGAGACTTGCCACCTGATCTCCGAATATTTGGTCAAACAGGTACGCTCCAACCGCGAGCGGTAAATTGGCAGTCAGTAATCCCAGCCAGGGGATATTGTCGCTAACCGGCAAGGTCACAAACATCTCACCAGCAATCGTTTCTTCTTCAAGATTCACCCCGCCAGTAATCTGATAGAGACTGCTGGGGCCCGAAATAACCAGCCGATCCTGAATCTCGACCTCACCGTCATCGAGTAGCAAGTCTCCCGTTATCTCATCGAATGCAAGGCCACGACGCAGCAAGTCATCGCTAAACCTCAATCGGCGCATGATGGCGGAGAAGTTGATAATGCTAACCAGTTTTAACGCACCAGCAGCATTGGAATCCTGCAGGAAACGGCCGTTCTCGATCACCATATTGATGCGGCCACTTAGATGGTCGCCCGAGAAGAATGCCGGAGAGCCCGGCCAACTGATATCGCTCACGAATACAGCATTGCTGCTGATCAGACTGGCCGCAACCCCATTCGCTAACAATACCTCACCCAGATCACCTGCTGTCAGCACTCCGGTCAAACTACTTCTGTGCTCTGCGCCATCATAAGTCCAGGAAAAATGCGCGGGCAGGTTTTCGATACTGGCATCTACTGTATCCATGCCCAATCTCAAGCCACGAAAATCGAATACCAGATCATCGAATTCTGCGCCATCTGCGGTCGGGTTCAGAGTGAATTGCCAACTTCCGAATTCGCGTTCGCCGATAGTGAAGTCATCGGTCGAGAAGCGCATAGGTGGAAGCTCGCGCGGATCAAGATTCACAAGCGGGTCGATCCTGACTTCTTCAACTTCTTCGGTTTCGCCGCCTAACGCACCTTGCTGTGCTGTTTCTGCAAGGAGCTCGGATTGCACTTCTTCCTGTAAAGTTTCATCAAGTTCTTCTGCACTACCCGGCAAGCGCAGATGATCAAGATCGATCAGCAAATGATTTCCAGTTTCGAACGGAATAACGACTTCACCCTGCAGGGACTCCCCCATAAGTCTCGCCCACCAACCGTCCAGCTCAGAGCTTGGTTCTATGCGCATCGCCACTGCGGGTATGGTCTGCCCGTACAGATTAAAGCTGTCTGCGAGCACATCGACGAAGGCAATCGTTTCGACTGAACCTGATTGCCCGGACTCGGCGACGCCCAGCGCGGTGACAAAATCGATCCACTGCTCCAGCTCGAACTCCTGCACATTACCAACAACCGCGAGGCCTTCTGTCTCATTTTCTGCCAGCAATGCGAATTGATCGGTGTCTGCCCCCACGAATACCAGACCATCCTGCAGATCACTGCCATTCAGCTCCAGATTGAATGCAAGCTGCTCACCGAGGGCACCGGAGATATTCTGTCTGCCCGCCATGAAATCTATGCCCAGCTGAAAAGCCATCGCATCTTCGATAGATTTCGTAAACGGTTTTGGGAAGTTCAGGGATGTACCAACGAAATCGGTGCGAATATCCAGCTGAGTGGCAGCCTCCTGTTCACCGGTTTGATCCAGTGACAAACGTGCGTCGTACTCAAAAACCCCTTCGGACAGACTGAGCAACTGCCGGACGAAAGCACTCTGTCGGGGCCAGTCGATCAAAGTCTCGGGCGTAGTACTGCCTTGCACATCCACAAGTAACGTTGCCAATCGTTCATCTACAAACTCAGAGGACAGGTAAATGTCCACCGTATCGCCAAAAAAGTCAGCACTAAGCTGAGTAGGCTCTAGCCCGGTGCGCGTATCAAATACGACCGGCCCCTGCACAGCTGACATATCGATATCCAGATTGTCGATTCGCAATGCGTTATCCGAAAGCAGCATGTCGAGTCTGATGTCAGGCTGTGTTCCGGGAAGACTCAGGGGGATCATGACTTCGATTGCTGCACTGAAAGGACCTTCAGCTCGCCAGTCCGCAAAGGCCTGCTTGAGATTTTCTGCAAGAGGGGCAGCCTGAATATAATCCAGACCAGCGGCAGTCTGTCCAGTGGCCTCGCCA
>JASBUV010000134.1 GCA_030147705.1 Gammaproteobacteria bacterium | reverse complement strand
TGAATTGCAGTTGCAGAACGACCAGCAACAACGTTATGGATCGGATGAAACGGATGTCACTCACGTCATTACCTCGTAGAAATCTGGTGTGAACCCTGCTGCTCAAATAATGGTATCCATACTGCCAAAAAAGGAGCCCGAAGGCTCCTTTTTCATTACCCACTTCAGCCCCATCTAGCGGAAACTGAATTGCAGATCCAGATAGTAGTACCGACCCAGATCGGAATGCTGATCCGCAAAGTAGCCAAACGAGTCATCCGACAGTGGAGCGCGCTCGTCTTCAATATTGTTGATACCAACACGCACTCTGCTATCGACGCCAAAAGCCTCGAACGAGTAGTCGGCATTCACATTGAAGGTTTGCATGGACTCAATCGGGTAGTCCCTACCATCACTCAGTTGCTGAATAAAACTGCCATAGCGCAACCCGGTTAGCGCAGCACCCCAGTTGTTGTAATCCCAGCGCAATCGAAGCGTGTCTTTACGCTCGGGGTTGCCGTCGATACCAATCAGGTTGGCGAAGCCATTGACCGGTACCGATACAGGCAGGGTGCCATTGGCTTTGGCATTAACCAACAACGATGCATCTGGCCCGGCTTCCTGGGTGTATTCATCCAGCCACGAGCCAACATAGCGGAAATCGAAATTACCTACGCTGGTTTCGAACTCGTAATAGACGGCGATGTCGTGCCCTTCCACGGTACGCTTGTCCAGATTGGCGTAATCGTCATCGACGCGTTCAACTTCGCCAAACGGACACAGACCCGCTCCGGCAAACAGTGGCGCCCAGTCGCTCTCGATGGTGCTGGAACGAATAACCTGCGGATTACCAACCACTGCCGAACAGTTACTCGCACCTGCCTGCAAGCGTAATAGCAGATCAAGAGCAATGTGGTTCTCCTCGCCAAACAGACCTATGGTGTTTTCTTTCTCGATCTTCCACTTGTCGAAGGTGATGGTCAGTCCATCCACTGGTTCAAGCACGATACCGAAAGAGTAATTGTCTGAGGTCTCTGGCTTCAGCAATTTGCTGCCCTTGGCCGTACGCTGCACACCGTAGGAACAGTTCAGCACATCTTCGTTGGGATCAAGGAACAAGCATCCATAGTCATCGTTGGTGTTGGAACGAGCGACAGATGATTCATTGATCGTGACCAGATTCGGCGCGCGGAAGGCCTCGGACCAGGATCCGCGAATCAATATCGGATCGAAAATCCGGTAACCGAAGGCAAGCTTGCCCACGGTGGTGTTGCCCACATCCGAAAAATCTTCATAGCGAACCGCTGCCTGCAGGTCCAGATTATCCAGCACCGGAATCTGCAGCTCGCCGAACAAGGACGTCACCTGACGGTCTCCGGAACTGTCTTCGGTGGGGCTCGAATTCAACACATCAGAGATATACGGGAAGGTATTGCCCGAGGTATCCGTGTAAATGATCTGGCCATCGAGACGTGGGTCACGATCGTCGAAGAACGATTCGTCGCGGTACTCGACTCCGGCGAGCACTCCAACAGGCCCGGCAGGCAATTCGAAGATATCATTATTGGATATCTTGAAATCCACCATTGAGAATTCCTGCTCGTTTGCGCGGTAGACGTCGACCAGAGTCCGCTCAATATTGCTGCCACCCATCGGGGCGAACGGATTGAAGCCTGCAGCGGTAGTGTCATTAAGCGCCTCGGTCATGAGGATGTTGGAGATACGATTATGGGTCACGTCCAGTCTATCTGCGCGCGACCAGGTATACGCTCCTTCCCAGTCCCACTCGTTGAAACTGCCACGCAGTCCACCGACGAATCGGAAAGTATCGCCATCCACATCGACGATACGAGGCACTTGCGCGAATCGGTAGTTATCCAGTTCCAGTTGCAAACCACTACAGGGCACATTGGTACCGATCACGCTGTCCGGGAGGCGATTGGGTGAGCCACAGGGGCCAAGAGGATTGTAGTAGGCGTCTGCGGCGATACGCAGCTTGGCAACCGCAGAGAGCGGCGTGGATGGCATGCGGATGGTATTGGTGTCAGAGTAATACCAGGTAAATTCACCGAAAGCCTGAACGCCGTTGTCAAAGTCATGCTCAGCATAGGCGTAGACATTCAGGCGCTCCAACTCTGAGTAAAGGTCACGATTTTCATTCAGATTGTAGCGGTAGGTGCCTTGCCCATCGGGTGCACCACAGACCTGACTATTGATCGTGAACGCACATTCTGGCGAACCAATCGGATAAGTCTCAAACTCACCGGCGCTGTCAGTTATCACACCGCTCAGGCCTGTGCCTGAAACGCTGCGGATAACATCGTATTGGCCGTAGGCGGAATTGGCGCTGTCATTACGAAAGGTCGTGGTTGCAAATGCCGGATCCGGAACCAAAGCACGGTAATCGCTATTGGCCCATTTCGGATCATCCTGCGAGTTGACGCGGTCGCGCTGATAGTAATTGGCAAAAGCGCCGACGCGGGTTTTGCCCTCATTGAAGTTCGTGCCCCATTCCAGAGTCAGACGCTCGTCATTACGAGGGATGCTCTCGTAGTCATCAACACGCACACTGGCGCGAAAGCCTTCGAAATCATTCTTGAGTACGTAGTTCACCACACCTGCGACAGCATCAGCTCCGTAGATCGCTGAAGCTCCATCCTTAAGCACCTCTGCTCGACGCAAACCCGTTACCGGCAAGGACTGCGCGTTCGGCGTGTTGACCGGCACGAAGCTGCCACCGACTTCCTCAGTCTGATAGGCCGCTGCATTCACCATGCGGCGACCATTCAGCAGCACCAGCGTGTTACCTGTGCCCAGATTACGCAGGTTGAAAGCACCGATATCACCTCGTGCTGAGTTGACACCGCCTGAAATATTTTCTGACTCAGAGAAATAGTTCTGCCCCTGTTCCGCCAGATACTCGAGCAATTCATCTCCCGAGTTTACACCCAGTGCTTCGATATCGACTTCGTTAATAACCGATACCGGCAAGGCTTCACTAATTGCGGCACCCCGAATCTGCGATCCGACGACTACAACTTCCTCGATCACATTCTCTTGCGCCAATGCAGCGCTGGCATGAGCCGCTATCGCGACAGCCAGTGATTTCCTAGCAAAATTTCCGAGCATAACTCCCCCTAAAGGAACTCAATTTAGCAATGTGGGTATACGGAAACTCTGACCCATTATTGATCACGAGTTTCCAGCGCGGGATAGTAACTGAACATTCGTCTTAAATCCCTTACATTTGCATTGATTTCACATCGAAGTAAGAGTCGCCTCAGGCAGATGGATTGGACAATAATATTTATAATTAGAAGAATGAGCGGGCTCGCGCAGCCCCCCAAAGCACGCGAGAAATTCCTGGAACTCATAACGTGTTCCCTGCAGTTGATGGGATCGATAGCCGGGGTTACAGATGTGATAGCTAGCCAGATTCACGTACGAAGAAATAACGACCAGAACTGGCGCTTTAACTCAAGTGGCGGCCATCCGCTGGAATTGCGTACCGGCGCCTCGTAAACTGCCTGTTAAACCTGACACGCAAATCGTGTACAGACAAAAAAATCAAACTTCAGGGTCAAGGATCAGAACATGAAAACACTTTTGGTAATTTTTGCATTTGGCGCCGCCGCGCTATTCAGTTTCCACTCCCAGGCTCAGGACACAGACTACAGCATCGCTTCCAACTGGCTCTGCCGCGCTGACATGGAAGACCTCGGCGCCTGTGACGTTGATCTCACGACGACGATTGTGAACGCAGACGGCCGTCTGGCCATTGAGGAATTTCGCAAGGCTGAAGATCCGGTTGTAGATTGTTTTTATGTCTATCCAACCGTTTCGCTGGATGCGACCGCAAACAGCGACCTCGAGGCCGGTCCCGAGGAATACAATGTCATCACCAGCCAATTCGCACGCTTTGGCTCTACCTGCCGAACCTTCGCGCCAATGTATCGCCAGTTTACCCTGACCGCTCTGCGCGGCGCCGGGATAGGTACTGCAGATCGACAGATGGGTTATCGGGACGTTCTCGCTGCCTGGAACCATTACCTTGAGAACTACAATGAAGGTCGCGGGGTCGTGCTGGTTGGCCATTCACAGGGTGCGGGCGTACTGACCAGCCTGATCCGCAATGAGATTGATGGCAAAGAGATCCAGAGCCAGATCATATCCGCAATGTTGCTCGGCACGACTGTGCAGGTACCGGAAGGCAAGACTGTGGGCGGCACCTTTCAGCACATGCCCATCTGCACCTCGGCCTATCAGAACGAGTGCATTATCGTTTATGCCACATTCAGGGCTACAGTGCCTCCGGCAGCCAATGGCATGTTTGGGCGCAACAGCAGCGAAACCGTTTCCGCCTGTGTGAATCCTGCGCAATTGGCAAAGGGCAGCAATGAAGCGCATGCCTATCTCAGCGCCAGCGGCAGGACAGGCCTCGACAACTGGACGACAGAAAAGGGTGTACTCGATACGCCGTTCGCCAGCGCACCTGGGCTGATTACTACCGAATGCGCCAGCACCGACACCCACCGTTACCTCGAATTGACTGTGCATGGCGATAGCAGTGACCCGCGCACCGACAATATTGGTGGCGACATCATGACCGCAGAAGGCACTGCGGATGCAGGTTGGGGTCTGCACCTCATCGATGCCAACGTCGGCATGGGCGACCTCTTGACTCTGGTGAGCAAGCAATCAGTACACTATCTGGGCAAGCGAGCGCGCTAGAGCACTCGCCCACCAAGCGATACGCGAGTCGCTGCGCAGAATGCCTTATCGGCTCTGCGCAGCGTTGCCGGGCACCCTCTGGACTCGTAATGTGCCTATCCTCTTTGTCCATAACTCTCTTCCTCGTCTCTCGGCAACACGCTCGCCCCGAAACCAATCAAACTCGCTAACTTACTGACCTGACGGCATTTATTTTCTCTGGCGAGATAAAAGCAGGGCACTACTTACATCCAGAAAAGCTCCTGAATAGCGCATCCCGCTACTTACACCTTACAGGTCGAATTAAAATCCAGACCAGCTGCCAGATTTTGCCGCAAGCAATTGAACGAATTGAATCCGCCTGCTTATCCACTAGGCAGGTCGATTCAGTCTTGCTGACAACGGGATTATTGCCCCCTGATGGCTAGCAAGACTCCTTGAGGGGGCCGGCATTCGTGTCGGCTCCCTTTTTTTCTACTTTTTTCTGCCGACGTTTTTCTGTACCCACTTTTTTTTGTGACTGCGTTCCGGTTCCACGCGACTTGCCAGTGGGGTACTCTACTGTTGAGCGGACTCTGCGCTGAACTGGATACCAACTTGAGTCCGCGAACGAACAAAACAGAATAAGACAAATCTCCCGGATCGCATTACAGGTGCTTATATGCAGAAATTTGGCGTTGGACAGCCAGCAACGCGCGTTGAAGACAATCGCTTCACTGCAGGCAAAGGAAACTATATCGAAGATCTCGAGTTCGCTGATCAGAGCTGGGCAATTTTCGTGCGCTCACCGCACGCGCACGCAAATATTCTCGAGATTGATAAAGCCACTGCTAGCGAGTTACCCGGCGTATTGGGTGTCTATACCTATGCAGACCTCGCAGCCGAGGCAATAGGCAATGTGCCCTGCAATGCCGCGATAAACAATATTGATGGCAGCCCCTGCCGCAAACCACCCCGCCCGGCCCTGGCCGACGGCAAAGTGCGATTCGTAGGCGATCCGGTCGCTCTTATTGTTGCAGAAAGCAAACAACAGGCACTCGATGCAGCCGAGGCCTTGTGGGTCGACTACGACATGCTCGATGCGGTAGTCGCGACGGATCAGGCCATGACAGAAGGCGTTCCGCAGATTTGGGAAGATGCTCCAGCTAATTGCTCCTTCCATTGGCACGATGGAGACAAGGAAAACACGGAACGCGCCTTTGCCAGTGCGCATCAAGTCGCGGAGTTGAGGCTGATCAATAATCGCGTGATACCCACGTCGATGGAAACGCGCGGGTGTGTCGCGCGCTACGATAATGGCAGGCTCGTATTGCATGTGTCCTGCCAGGGAGTTCACTTACTGCGCAGAATGTTGGCAGGGCAAATTTTTAACGTGCCCGAAGAAGATGTCCACGTGCTCTGTCCCGATGTCGGCGGCGGCTTCGGAATGAAGATATTCATGTATCCCGAATATGTGGCAACGCTGTTCGCAGCACGCAAACTCGGCCGCTCAGTCAAATGGATCTCTGACCGCAGCGAAGCATTCCTCACCGACACCCATGGCCGGGATCACATCACAACTCTGCAAGCCGCGCTCGATGCGGAAGGGCGGATCAGCGGCCTGCGAGTACAGACTATTGCCAACATGGGTGCCTATCTATCCCAGGCTGGCCCGTTTGTTGCGACTGACGCCGGAGTCGCTATGCTGGTTGGC
Organism: Gammaproteobacteria bacterium; assembly: GCA_030147705.1. Taxonomy (GTDB): domain Bacteria; phylum Pseudomonadota; class Gammaproteobacteria; order Pseudomonadales; family Pseudohongiellaceae; genus UBA9145. The sequence goes on along the minus strand of JASBUV010000134.1, from coordinate 1,556 downwards.
TGCTATGCAATTCCTGCTGCCTATGTTGAAGTCAAAGGGGTTTTCACCAACTCAGCCCCGGTGGATGCCTATCGCGGTGCCGGCCGACCGGAGGCAATCTATGCGATCGAAAGGCTGATGGATGTCGCCGCATTGAAATGCGGCCTCACGCCCGATGAAATTCGCCGCAGAAATTTTATTAGTCCGGCCAGCATGCCCTTCACCACAGCTCTGGGCGCAACCTATGACTCAGGCGATTTTCGCCGCAACATGGAAGATGCTCTGGAGCTGGCAAATTGGCAGAGCTTTGCCGAGCGCCGGGCGGCGAGCGAAGCAGAGGGCAAATTGCGCGGCATTGGTCTGGCGAGCTATATCGAGCGCTGCGCGGGTGGCGCACCAGAACAGGCGCGCCTGCAGGTCGATGCCAAGGGCCACGTCACACTCTATATTGGCACGCAATCCAATGGCCAGGGGCATGAGACCGCCTTTCGACAACTCGTATGCGATCGATTGGGAGTCGCATTTGAGGAGATCACTGTCGTTCAGGGTGACTCAGACGCCATAGCCTCCGGTGGCGGAACCATGGGCTCACGCTCTGTACCTGTAGGCGGCTCAGCAATCGGCATGGCGGCTGAAAAAGTTATCGAGAAAGCTCGTGCACAAGCTGCCGAGATGATGGAGTGCGCCATAGACGATGTGGAGTTTAACAAGGGAGAGCTACGCATAGTCGGCACTGACCGAATCAAGACTTTCCACGAGGTTGCAGCGGCCGCACATGAGAACAATGCGGGCGGTTTCGACGAGGCCGACACTTTTGCTCCTGAAGTCGCAACCTATCCTAACGGCACACATGTATGCGAACTCGAAATCGACAAGGCCACGGGCGTAGTTGAAATAGTCGACTACACGGTCGTGGATGATTTTGGTTATGTCATCAATCCATTGCTGCTCGAAGGACAGGTACACGGCGGCATCGCCCAGGGGCTCGGTCAGGCATTGCTGGAGAACTGTGCCTACGAACCTGACAGCGGTCAGCTGCTCACTGCGAGCTTCATGGACTACACCATGCCTCGCGCCGACAATCTTCCCCTTATTCGTTTCAAACGCAACGAAGTGCCATGTACAACCAACCCACTTGGTATCAAAGGCGCTGGCGAAGCCGGTGCAATTGGCGCCCCACCCGCAATTGTGAATGCACTGGTAAATGCACTATCTGATTTCGGCATTGACCATGTGGACATGCCAGTAACGGCCAACAAGCTCTGGCAGCTATTGCAGTCACATTCAGCTTCCTAAGCTGCATGCCTGAGTCTGGCTTGCAACTGCCAGCGACCGGATTTAGCCACACACATCGCACTATTCTGGTGCGCTCAGTCAGAGCGCACCAGAATGTAGCAGCGACTTCCCGCTCCCATGCACCATCTTCTCGCACAAGATCTCTACTTTTCTTAAACAAATCAGTGCTTTGAACGATCTTGCGCGCAACCCCGCGAGCCGACAATTTTTCTCACACTTTTGGCGCAGTTCTTGAAAGTAGGAGTACATCTCACGCTGGCAGCAAGTCAGTGACAACACAC
>JASBUV010000132.1 GCA_030147705.1 Gammaproteobacteria bacterium | reverse complement strand
AGAACCGCACTCGCCGCCAATTCAGCAAACTTTTCGATTGATTGCTGACTGATGAATTATCTTGATTCTGAACAAGGGTTCCTCGGCCTTGAGGCCGAGGACACTGTCTCTGTCGAGCAGGCCAAAGCCGTCATAGTGCCGTTTGGCCTCGAACAGTCAGTCAGCTATGGCGGTGGCACCGCGCTCGGCCCGAAGGCTATTGTTGCGGCATCCCATCAGGTTGAGTTATTCGATGAGGAATTCTGGCGCGAAGCCTATCGCGACTATGGCGTGGCAACACTGGCGTTTCCCGAGATAGCTGGCGATATCCCGCAAGCCCTCGATCAATTGGAGGCAACGACCAAAGCGCTCCTGGAGCAAGACAAGTTTCCACTGATTCTCGGTGGCGAGCATAGCCTCACTGCAGGTTCAATTCGTCCGTTCATAGAGCGCTATCCTGATCTGGCCATTCTGCATTTTGATGCGCATGCTGACTTGCGTGATGGTTACGATGGCGAGCACTACTCACATGCGGCTGCTTTGCGCCGTGTAATGGATTTCCCGATTGATACCCTGATCTCAGTCGGAATCCGGAATATCTCTGCCGGTGAGATTCCTTTTCTCGAAGCAAATACCGATCGCATTCAGATTTTCTGGGGCAAGGACAAGCAAAGCTGGGATATCGAAAAAATTGTAGAACGCTTGCGGGGACGTCCGGTGTATCTGACTTTCGATCTGGACGGCTTCGATGGCAGCGTTATGCCGGCAACAGGTACGCCGGAGCCGGGCGGCTTGTTCTGGGATGACGCGATGTCAGTGATTCGTGCGGCTGCAAAAATTTGCACGATCGTTGGTGCAGATGTTGTTGAACTGGCACCCAGAGAAGAGCTGCACGCCTGCGATTTTCTTGCTGCCAAGCTGTGCTACAAGATTTTGAACTTCGCGCTGGCTGAACAAACCCGAACTTAGTCCATATCTGCTTTTTCGGAATCTCGTCTACCAATTCACTTGCACTTTGCTAACGCATTTCCGGCGCTAGTACACATAAGAAATCGTTGCGGACTTAGCGGCATTTTGCCGCTAAGACTGCCCGAGGTTGGCACTTGCAGAAATGCGGGAACTGACAGAGACTCGAAGCGAATTGAGCGTAGACTTTGAATACTTGTCCGCAAAGTTAACCGCTCAAGAACACGATTAGGCCGAATTCAGGATTCGCGCCTCTGAAGCAGGCTTCAGACAGTCGTCTGGATTGGAGTAGTCGCCCGAAATAGAGTAGACGCCCGAGATATAGCGATCTAGTTGTCGGCCAACTGTGAGAACAGTTCCTGTGACCATTGCAGCGATTCCGTGTAACTTTCCTGCAATGCCTGAAGGCCTTTGTCGCTGCATTTCAGTGTATCCCAGTCGCCTTTCTCGAATTGAATCACTGAGTCCAACAACAGCCCGAGTTTGCCTTCTCGTCGCAGGAGCGCCCCAACCACCTCCTTTGCCAGTGGTAGCTCGCTGAGTACGTCTTCCATTTTCTGATCCATCAATGCGTCGATAGATGAGAATAGTCCTGTGGTGAAACCAACATCCGGATTGAGTTGCTGGCTACCCGCGAGTAGTTGCATCATCCGCGCACGTTGCAAACAGAGTGTGACGAGTTCCTGGGGTTTGTCGTCAACATCTGTCAGCGTAATTATCACCATCCATTCACGAATCGCCTTCAGGCCGAGAGCAGTAATCGCCTGCTTCACTGAATCGATAGTACGAGGAATGCTGTACAGTGCAGAGTTGATGATCCTGAGGATCTTGTAACTCATGCTGACATCGTTGCTAATAAGCTGCTCGAGCTCATTGATATTGCAATCCGGGTCCTGAAGAATCGCCAACGCGCGCAAGATAGGCAATCGATTGGGCCTGATCGCCTGACCTGATATCACCTTGGGCTTGCTGAAGTAGTAGCCTTGAAAATAATCAAACCCGAGTTCTCGGCACAACTCGAACTCTTCATGCGTCTCTACTTTCTCGGCGAGCAATTTGACATCGTACTTCTTTAATCTTGCGACCTCGGTCTTGAGGACCTCCGGTTCGAAGGCTGGGAGTTCGAGTTTGATGATATCGACACATTCGATCAGTGCTTCGCGATCACCGTCAAAGGCATAGTCATCGAGTGCGAGGGTATAGCCCTTCTCTGCAAAGCCTTTCAGTGCTTCGACCAATTCTTCGGTCACTTCGATATCCTCGAGCACTTCCAGAACCAGCTCGCCGGGTGGCAGGGGGAGTGGCAATTTGCCGTAGAGAAAATCCAGCGTCAGATTCAGAAACGCCGGTTTGGATTGGCAGATTTCCTCGATACCCATGTCAACGAAGGCATTGAGAATAACCTGGCTGCTGGCCGCGTTGCCGTCGATAACGCCTGCGGTGGCAGTGTTGCCACTTCGGTAGAGCAGCTCATAGGCGAACACGTTAGAGTGGGTATCAAAGATAGGCTGTCTGGCGACGAAAATTTCGCGCTTCAGCGCGGCTGTTTCATCGACTTCTTGGTCGAAATCAGCGTCGGCTGCTGAAAGTGGTTTGTTCATGTGAGGCCTCGGTTTTCCTTCTTCATCCGCCTGAATCCGCTGGCAGAATGGAGCCCTTGTGCATGGCTCATGGCCAATCCAGAGCTATCCTGGTTTTCTCTTATTCGCCACTCCGGGGTGCTGCAAGTATCCGGTCTTGGTCAATCCAGAAGTATTACGTCAGAAAAGTCCCCTATCCTTAGCAATTATCAACCCATAATATGGCCGGGAAACCGCATTACGATTGGCACTCCGATGGTTCGGTCACAGTGTCAGGCGGCCTATTGGTAAGAGAAACAGGCATCGCCATTTGATTCGTACACCTAATGAGCGATTTGAAGTCGGTCGTAGGTCCCGAACCGGGTAGATCGTTGGGCAGAACAGCCTGAAACACCCGAAATTGACATTTCAGGGGCAAGCGCCCAGAGTGAAGCGCTGTTTGAGATTGATGCGAATACGGAATTCCACATGCAAGCTGCAGAAAGCCTGATAGCCAGCACGGCCCAATCCTCAGGGTATTCTGCCAATCAATCGCGTTGGCACGGGGTGTTGCAAGGGCGCAAGATCCGTTTGGCGTTGAGTTTTTATTCTCCGGATGGCAATGAAATTTCCATCCCGCTGGCCAGCATATCTGCTTACCTCAAAGCAGAGTTCCCCGATATGGAGGTAATCCTGACGCCAATACTGGTCGCCAGAGATCCAGATAAGTACTCTCCGGAAAATTTTGTCAAAGCTATCAGAGCAGCCGAAGTCGATGTGTTGGCCTTCTCAATAATGAGCCCCCATTGGTATCCGATGGAATCCTATCTGGAGCTACTGAAATCCGAGCTGCCGGACAAGCCAATAATTGTCGGCGGCTATCAGGCCATGCTCTCGCAACAACAAACTATCGATCACCCTGCTGTGGACTTTGCCTGTGTGGGCGATGGCGAGTACAGCATGGCGAATTTGCTCCGATTCTTGCTAGGAACAGATCAGGGGCCAGTCGATGGCATGTGGGAAAAGTTGGCCGATGGTTCTGTGTACAAGACTGAACCGCACCAGATTGGCGATCTGCAGTCTTTGCCATTCCCAGACTATGACCTGTTTGCAAAACCAGATGGGTTCAAAAGCGTGGTCTCATCCATCTTCGGCCCGAAAGGGAAAATAGTGCTTCCCGTAATGACCGGACGAGGCTGTCCCTATCGTTGCACTTACTGTTGTAATACGCCTCTTCTTGAAGGATGGCGAAGCAAGAAAACCTTTTTGCGCAAGTATGATCCAGACTTGTTGGTGGCAGAGTTAGAGCGGCTCAAAGCGCGCTACGAGGTAGGCTATTTCGAATTCTGGGATGAGCTCTTCTTGTCAAATCTCAAGTTTGTGCGTGAGTTTTTTGAGCTGTACAAGCAGCGCATCAAATTACCTTTCTCGATCAACTCGCGCACAGAAATCATGAACGAGGAGTTTTGTAAAACCGCTGCGGAAGCCGGTTGTCACACCATCTGGTTCGGGATTGAAAGCGGAGATGAGCGCTATCGAAACACGATGTTGGGCAGGAAAATGACCAACAAGCATATTCTGGATGCAGCAGAGAATTGTAAAAAGGCAGGGATTCAGCGTTTGACTTTCAACATCGTTGGCATGCCTCTGGAAACAGCTGGAAATATGCGAGAGACGCTGGCGCTGAACCGGGCAATTGCGCCAGAACACTTTTTCTTTTTCCCCTACATACCATTGCGTGGAACGCCCCTGTACGACACTGCCAAGGCAGAAGGCTTGCTACAGCCACTGAAGAAGAATCTGCACTATCTCTCTGCGGCAAATTCCAGAGAGTTCAAACTGAATTTAAAAGAAGACCGCTCCCGATTAACTGAGCAGGAATACGCAGAGATCTGCACGGAAATGCTGGAGTTTCAGCGCAGCAATAACAGGCTTCGCTATTCACTGGGTAATCAGGGCTCACAACAGTTAAGAGCGCGAACCGGCGACAATGCAGAAGGTCCGGAATCTGGGCTTTCCCTACAGACTGATCGCAATGCTCCTTACCGGCTGACAGGACAGCGAGTCATTCTGGAGCGAGCTGCACCAGTGCATGCGGAGTATATCTACTCGACATTTTCGAATGATGCGTTTTGGGACAAGTATCGCAGAACCCAGAAGCGCGATATCAGTATGATGCAATTGGTCGAAAAGCTTGAGTATGACTACAACCATTCACCAGCAGGACTCGGTATGCTGGAGTGGGTAATCTGCAGGCGCGATGGAGAAACCCTGGTCCCGATCGGTTTTACATCGCTCTCGAACTATTCGGCAAGTCAACGGCGCGCTGAGTTTCTGATTGGCATCGTGGATGAAGCAGATATCGCAATCGGCATTGGTCTTGAAGCGAGTCTGCTCGTATTCGATTATGCGTTTAACGTCATAAATCTGCATAAACTGGTTAGTATCGTTTATGCGTATAACCAGCAAGCTCAGATCAGTACACAGTCGCTTGGATTCATCCGCGAAGGGCTGCTCAGGAAGCATTTCTTCGATCCGGTCAAGCAAGAACATGTGGATCTGATTCAGAACGGCATGTTGCAGGAAGACTTTCATGGCAATAGTCGCCTGAGTGCGCTCTCTCGCAAGCTGCTGGGCAAGAACGTGACTGAGAAAAGTTTCTATCGTAGTATCAAGAAGATAGAGAAAGACCAGCTAGCAAGAATTGAGCACGCATTTAAGACAGAAACGGCAGGAAGCGATAGCTCCCCTGTCAGTTGAACAACATCGTTACCGGGAATCCATTGCTGGGACAATGGCCCTTTGATTTAAATTGAATTGTTAGTTAACAGCCAGTGTGCGGTCAGACGTGAAACAAGACGCTTAACAAAGAGGTGCTTCATGAAAAATAAAAAACTTCGAAATCTGGTAATCAGTGCCTCTGCAGGGAAGGCGGCACTTGTTGCAGGAACAGCAAGTGGTCAAGAATGCCTGGATCTTCCGAATTCGGCTGTCGCTGGGGATTCAAGCCTCTTCGCAGCGGCTGGTTCAACGCTTTCTTCCGGAGGCAAGGGCGGTGATTCAACGACAGTTGAGGCCAACACCTTGTATACGCGCGCTCTGGCAGCGGACTCTGTGCTAACTGTGACCGTTTCGGGCCTGGATTCCAGTGCGACGGATCTGTACATCGCTTACTCACCGACCAAGGTGAACTCGAGTCAGGTAGGTACCGCTTGTAATGGGGATTTATTGCTCGATACAGGATCCATGAAAATTCTGGAAGGATTCACACTCAATCGTTCAAGAAACATGGGATTCGGCGCCACGCCACTGGGCACATTGGCTGAGACTGAGACGGCGGCAACCACACAGCTCGATCTCGTTCTGAACCTGGATGACATGCTGACCGATCCCTCTCTTGAGACCAATGAAGTCTATTTGCAGGCAGTGTCGTTTCCTGCCAGCTCAACTGATATCAGTCTGGCTTCTGTTTCGCCAATTTTGCAGATCACTCTGGATAGAGAAAACCTGCCGGGCGAGACAACTGACAACAGCGATAGCGGAGACAACGGGGGTACGGGTTCGAAATCTTCCTGATACTCAGGTTCCTCGATTCCCGGCGTCAGCAGGATTGTGCGCTTCAGAGTTGTCAGAGCGTGCTAAATAGGCGGCTACCTCGTTTTGTGTGAAATTCAGCGCTGAGTTCAGTTTGCTACGACGATGCCGCCAAGAAGCCGCCACTATTGCGTAGACCGATTCTCACTATGCCTCTTTTCTCTCAAGCTCGTCTCAAATTGAATGCTCCGCCTTCGTTCGTTTCCGCATTCATCGCACTAGTGGGCAATGCAGTTCTTTGTATGGCCCTTCTTGGTAATACCTTGGTTTATGCACAGGAATCGAGCGGGGAATCCGACATCCTGATACCCGGTACCGCTGTCCAAGGCAGTATGGCGAGCGGCGATCAGCTTGCGAGCTTTGTTGTTCAGGCCGGAGCTGGATCAATTCTGACACTGGACTTTTTGTTTCCCGACAATGACAGCGATGCTAACTGGATGGCACAAATCATTGCTCCAACGGGAGAGAGAAAGCTCGCAGAGTTTTATTTTGACTCGGGAGCAGAAGTTCAACTTCGATCGCTAAGTGTGAATGAGGATGGTGCGCACCAGATAGTGATCCATCGTCTGGACGATGGGGAGCAAGCGGCGCAGTACTCACTGAATGCCAGGTTGTCGTTGGAAGCGGCTGTCGGTCGATACGATGGCATCTGGCAGATAGGCGAAGAAGGGTTTGCCTATATCGAGCAGGATGCAGAAAAGCTTCTGGTATTAATCCTCGGCAATGGCCCGACGCTGGGTTATCGATGGGAGGCGCAATCGGGGTCAATCGAAGGGGCAAGCGCAATCACCGACACGGTGATGGGCTATGTGCAGTT
>JASBUV010000126.1 GCA_030147705.1 Gammaproteobacteria bacterium | reverse complement strand
AGGGAGGCAGAGCATACCGGATGCGGAACAAAAGCTCGCTCTATAACTGTTACAAATTGATACAAACACCCGGGCTTAAAAAATTGGCTGTGAGTATACTGTCTGGACTTAAGTCAGTATACTCGTGCACTGCTCTGGGACTTGTATGCCCGTTGTGGGCAATTAGAGGAGAATAAAAATGACAAAGATCAAGTTGCTGATTGGATCTGCCCTCGTCGTCACGTTGATAGCGTTGGGAGTCGGTCAGTCAAAACTTCAAGAGCCAAGCATTGCACAAAGCAATGACGTCATGGCTCCACACTTTCTGGTCGATCCACTCTGGCCGAAACCCCTTCCCAACCACTGGGTACAAGGTAATACCATCGGTGTTGACGTGGACGATCGCGACCACATCTTTATCGTACACCGTAATACCGAGTCCCAGTTCATGAGAATTCAGGAAATCGGCCTCTACTCAGGCGTCGCTGAGTGCTGTACTCCTGCACCACCAATCATCGAATTTGACCAGGAAGGTAACCTGATCAATGCATGGGGTGGTCCAGTTGAAGGCGCTCCTTACGTTTGGCCTGAGTCAAACCACGGTATCGAGGTTGCACCTAACGGTGACGTCTGGATCGGTGGTAACGGCGGTGGCGATTCCCACGTGTTGGTATTCACCCGCGATGGCGAGTACATCCGCACAATCGGTAACCCTGGCCAGCCAATCGACAGCAACAGCACAACTCACTACGGTCGAGTTGCTGAAATTGCCATCGACCCAACTGGTACTGAAGCCTATTTCGCAGACGGCTACACTCACAAGCGTGTTGCTGTTGTTGACGTAGCAACTGGTGCGTTCAAGCGCTACTGGGGTGCATACGGTCAAACCACTATTGATGACGATGCCAACCGGGATTACACACCAGGTGTAGCCGGTCCGGACGTTTTCCGTGGTCCGGTTCACTGCGCCGAGCCTTCCAATGACGGACTGGTTTACGTGTGTGACCGCGGTGCTGACCGCGTTCAGGTCTTCCGTCCTGATGGCACTTATGTAAGTGAGCACATCTACAACCCAGCCACTCTGGCTCAAGGTTCTACATGGGACATCGCTTTCTCTCCTGACGAAGAGCAAGAGTTCATCTATCTGGCCGATGGCCAGAACTTCAAGATCTCGATCATCGATCGTGCATCCATGGAAGTGCTCTACACCTTCGGTGACGGTGGCCGTCAACCAGGTCTGTTCTTTGCTCCACACAGCATCGCGACTGACTCTGATGGCAACATCTACACCACTGAAACTTACGAAGGTAAGCGTGTTCAGAAGTTCCTCTACCAAGGCATGCGCCCAGTTACTGTTCGTGACCGCGCGCCAACCTGGCCTGCAGAAGAACTGTAAGACAGTCTGATTGATAGACTACAAAGGCCGTTCGGGCTTACCCGAACGGCCTTTTTTATTGCCCCGCGAGTCTGTCGGCCCGTCCTCAGCCTACCCTTATTCTGCCGCTTTGCCGAACAGATGCTCGCCAGAACGACTGTTCCCAATCCCTGTCAATGATGCTACTTTCGAGGCAGCAGTTCCCAACCACAATAATAAAGGGCTCTGATATGTCCAAAACAATAAAAACCCTGATCAGTGCCAGCATTGCAGCTGCCTTGCTCACTGGCCTGTACCTCGGCCAATCCAGCCTCTCAGACTCGGCCCAGGCGGTAAGCAATGACCGCATGGCACCGCAGTTTGTTGTTGACCCCTTCTGGCCTCAGCCTCTGCCCAACAAATGGATTCTCGGACGCACCATTGGCATTGCTGTAGATGAGCGCGACCACTTGTTTGTTGTACACCGTGATCAGGACAGCATGTTCATGAATCAGGAAATAGGCCTGACCCTCGGCCGCGCCGAATGTTGCACTGCGGCGCCTCCCATTCTGGAGTTCGATGCTGCCGGAAATCTCGTGAATGCCTGGGGTGGCCCCGGCGAGGGTTACACCTGGCCAGAATCCAACCACGGCATCGAAGTCGCTCCGGACGGCAATGTCTGGATTGGCGGTAATGGTGGCGGCGACTCCCATGTGCTGGTCTTTACCCGCGATGGACAGTTTGTGCGCGAAATCGGCATACCGGGTGAGCCACCCAATAGTCTGAGCACCACCTCATTCAGCCGGGTTGCCGAGATCGCGATAGATCCCATTGCCAACGAGGCTTATTTCGCAGATGGCTACGGCAACAAGCGCGTCGCTGTCGTCGATGTGGCAACGGGAGCGTTCAAGCGCTTCTGGGGCGCTTACGGCAACACGCCTATCGATGAGCGCGTCGTGTATGTTCCCGGAGAACCTTTGCCACAGCAGTTTGTCGGGCCTGTGCACTGTGCCGAACCATCACGAGACGGATTAATTTACGTATGTGATCGCGGCGCAGACCGCATTCAGGTCTTTCGCCAGGATGGAACATTCGTGAAAGAGGGTCAGATTGCCCCACTCACGCTTGCCGGATCCACCTGGGATATCGCTTTCTCCCGCGATGACGAACAGGAATTCCTGTTTGTCGCAGACGGGGGCAACTTCAAGGTGTATATCGTCGACCGAGAGTCTCTCGAAGTGCTTGCCGAGTTTGGTGATGGCGGAAGACAACCCGGATTGTTCTTCGCTCCCCACAGCATCGTGGTGGATTCCGATGGCAACATCTACACGACTGAAACCTATGAGGGCAAACGCGTGCAGAAATTTCTGAATCAGGGGCTCAAGCCTCTGAGCGAACATCGCACAGGTGCTCCGTGGCCTGCCGAGGAACTTCATTAGCACCATAAAGAGTGAAGCAAGCTTCATCGGAAAAAGCCGGCTTTGACCGGCTTTTTCTTTTCTGTTCAGCTTCATTTCATAAACTTGAACGTAATCTGGATAGCAATTATTCTGCGACCCGCATTGCGCAGTAAGTCAAGGTGAATGGAATCCGATGCAGCGCAGATACCTAAACAATAAAAGGATACCGCCTCTTATGATGTCTCGAGTTATTTCTTTATTGCTGGCTTCGCTGGCACTCTTCTCAGTTCCGGCAATTGCCCAGGAATCCGTCACAATCAATTACGAATACACGGGCAATGCGAGCCTCAGCAGTATTCGACCTTCGATCCAGTTCGCGGCCTTCACAGACAGTCGCGGACTTGGCAATCCCAATCTACTCGTTGCTGAGGGGCTAGGCAGCGCGGACGGAATCGCAGCGGAAGCTCCGCTGGTCGAAATTGTTCGTGATGCTTTCGTACAGGCGTTTACCAAGGGCGGCGCAACAGTCGTTGACGCCGATGGCGAAATGACTATCGCCGGTGAGATCAGCGAATCTTCAGTCGAAATTGTGGATCGTAATGGCGTTGAATCCATTCAACTCACGATCAGAACCGCAATATCCTTGCAGAGCGGTGGCCGCAGCATATACAGCAACAATATGTTCGGGCGCGGAGTCGTGCCTGCTACTGAGGGAATCGAAGGCGCAGTGCACGCTGCCCTTGATCGAATGATTCGGGATCTGAGCAGCGATGACTATTTCATGATTGAACTCATGTAGCCGCGCTACAGATCAGCACCCGCTGATCAGGAACAACCAAGGCTGTTGAACAGATCTTCTGTCAACGGCCTTTCTTTTGAGGGGAAAAAAGTCAGACCTGACTCTTCTGACAGGCTGTCGATTGAAGCCTGCATGTCACAATGGTGTATGCCAACTGACGTTTGCTGATTGAATCGAAACGCTGCGGCATGACCAGATGGTGTCGCGATAATTTTGAAAAAGCCGTCCGGTATCCTGTGTTCTGTTTCGATGGGCAGAGTCACTCCTTCAGAGTCAGCATCGTACAGCGGGCCAGTAATCACGTAGACCTCTTCCTCTCTGTTTACGAGATTTCGAATTGCCCAATCGAGACCATACCAGGCTCCTCGGCTCAGACTCGAACTGCGTGCAACCGAATTGGTGAGATAATTCACATCATTCCAGTAGGGTGTTCCAGCAAAATTGACCAGTGGCGCGTATTGGGCGCGCACCATATTCAGCTCTTCGGCGGCAAGAAAATCCGCATCGCTGAGAGTCTCTTCAACATAATTATCCACCAGAGAGCGCCTCGACAGGCTGGATGCAATCCCTACAGTTTGTGAGGTTACCCGGTAGGCAACCCAATCGGCAGACTTCTTCTCTGTGTTATAGGACAGCGCATAGATAGGGCGTAACACGAGATGATTATCAGGTGATGCTCCTTGTGGGCAACCCAGAAGGCAATGTGTGACATGGTACTGTTGGGCGTGTAGCGACTGCGGCGCAGTAATCATGCACAGGCTGAAGCCTATTGCTGTTATTGAGCTGAATCTCGCCAGTTTTTGGCCAACTCCTGCTATCAGGCAATAAAATCCATTTTCCAACTCTTTCACGCACATGTTTCCTTAGACTGTCATTGAAAATTGGCCATAGACAGTGGCGGTGCGCTGCTGTTCTCACACCCTGCCGCCAGCATCTCTAGCCACTTTCTCACTAATTACTGTTAACAATTTTGGCATTGCGTCGTCTATTAAGCCAGTTGTGAGCCCGTGTTGATGCGCCCAAACCACGTGACTTAGCGATGAGTAAGGAAGCTGACCGGGTATTTCTGCTACCGATTATTGAAATTCATTGCTTTTTTAATTTTTAGGAAGCTTACGTTCTGGCGCGCCCCTAGTATGGCCGACTACGAATTTACACCTCGGTGTTTTGTTGTATCAGGAGTACTGACATGCAACTGTTTATCAAATTTCTCCAAACTTCAGCAGTAGCTGCTTTGACAGCAATTGCTTGCAGTTCAGCGTTTGCCGCTGACCGAATCAGTGATTTTTCACTGATCGATGCCGAAGGCCGCTTCTTCCAGCTGAGCCGTCATACCAATAAGGAAGCAATCGTTTTGCTGTCCTACTCAGTTGATAGCAGAGACGCACGCCGCGCAGCTGCTGACCTTGCAGACCTGGCCGAAACCTATGCAGATCAAGCAGTCGAGTTTCTGTTATTGAACTCGACCTCACTCTCAGACAAGTCTGTGTTGTTGAAAGAAGCCGAAGATCGAAACATCGAACTACGCATCCTCATGGACGACACGCAGCTGGTGAGCCAGGCTCTTGGCCTTACCCGCTTTGGCGAAGCAGTAGTCATCAAGCCACAGTCACAGGAAGTCGTTTTCCGTGGCGCACTGGACTCTCGCCAGGCTGACGGCAGCCGTGCAGAACGCAATGCAGCTGCCTATGTTGCAGATGCTCTGCAGGCAGTACTGGCCGGTAACGATGTACCGAACAACAGCATTGCCAGCAAAGGCGAGGCGATTGCCTATCCCGAGTTGGACACAATTTCTTATGCCAATGATATTGCGCCGATTCTCGAGCAACGTTGCGTGACCTGTCATCAGGAAGGCGGCATTGCACCTTTCGCGATGAGCAATCATCAGATGGTTCAAGGCTGGTCGCCAATGATCCGGGAAACCCTGATCACGAAGCGCATGCCACCGGGACAGATCGACAGCGAGTATGTGTCGGCATTCCACGATGTCAATCACATCACCGTGGAAGAAACCCAGAAGCTCGTAGCCTGGATCAATGCCGGTTCCAAGAACACGGACAGCACAGATCCGCTGGCCAACTTCAAAAGCGAGCCTGTGAAATGGCTTAATGGCGAGCCAGACATGGTAATCCAGATTCCGGCACAGACCATTCCAGCGACAGGTGTACAGGACTACCGCAATATCCGCATTCCTCTGGAAATTGAAGAGGACATCTGGGTCAAAGCGATCGAATTTGAAGCTGGCGATCCAACCGTCCTGCACCACATTATCGCCTTCTCTTACGGCCCCAATGGTGTCAATGAATTCGAAATCCTGAACCAGGGTATCGGACTGGGAGCGTATGCGCCGGGTAATGAACTGAATCTGTACCCAGAGGGCGCTGGCTATCCGCTGAAAGCGGGTGGTGGCCTCATGCTGCAACTTCACTACACCACATCCGGCAAAGAGACTGTCGATGCTTCCGAAATCGGCTTGTACCTGTGGGATGAAGAACCTGACCGTCAGATTCTCGGTGGTTCTGCGGCTGAGCTCGACATCAACATCGATCCGTTCTCTACCAAGGAAATGGTAGCGACTGCGACTTTCCGCAAAGATTCGTATCTGACGATGGTCGGACCTCACATGCACTATCGCGGCTACGACGCCAACTTCAAGTTGCAGTACCCGGATGGTCGCATTGAGGAAGTACTGAATGTGCCCAACTATCAGTTCAACTGGCAGAAAACCTACGATTTCGTAGAACCAAAATTCCTGCCGGCTGGTACACAGATGATTTTTCGCGGCACTTTCGACAATACTGAGATGAATCCGTTTAACCCGGATGCCTCTCAAACCCTTACATGGGGGGAACAAACCTGGCAAGAAATGTTCTTTGGCTTCTTCCGCTATGTGGAAGCTGATAGCGGAGAATAATCCCGCCAGTGATTTGTTCGTGGCCCGACCACTCTTTGAGTGGTCGGGTTTTTTATTGCCGACGATTTGGCAGGTGCGGCGCTCCATCACAGTGCACAGTGTGTGATTTCGGGTTCCATAGTCACCCTGTTGTCCCCGGCCCGGCTGCCTCGTAACCCCTGTGTAACCCCCTACGCAACCTCCTATTTATCTCCCCTTCGTCTCCCCCCTCTTGCACGGCCACGCAGAATTGCTGCACCCTCTGCTTCATGACACCTTGTGGCCGACTTGCTAGACTCAGTTCGACTCAGGTCGCCGTCCATCCCACTTTCTCAAAGTATCGAACGCCTATGAAAACCTCATTGATCACACTCTCGCTCGCTCTGCTTGGCACTACTGTGTACGCAGATACCACGCTCATCACCAATGTAAACGGCTACACGCTCGATGCGAATCGTGAACTGCATCAGTTCAGTGCGTTGTTATTCACCGATGATACTGTCGACCGGACCTTCCAAAGCGGAGAGACTCTGCCTGACAACGCGGACAGAGTGATTGATGGCGGTGGGCAGACGCTCATTCCGGGTCTGATCGATTCACACGGCCACGTTCTTGGTTATGGATTGAGTTTGCTGCGGGTAGACCTGATGGGCAGCAGTTCGGAAGCCGAAGCGGCCCAGCGCGTTGCGGATTTTTCAGCCAGCAATGCGGAGCTCGAATGGATTCAGGGACGTGGCTGGAACCAGGTGCTATGGCCCAGTAATGCGTTTCCAACCGCAGCTTCTCTCGACGCACTCGTGAGCGACAAACCGGTCTGGCTGTCACGTGTCGATGGACATGCGGCCTGGGCTAATACCGCAGCCATGGAAATTGCTGGCATCACTCGGCAAACCGAGGACCCGGATGGCGGCCAGATCATCCGCGATGCCAACGGCGATGCCACCGGCGTCTTTATCGACAATGCCATGGGTCTCATTTCACGACACATCCCTGATTTGAGTGAGGAAGAAATCGAATATGCACTGGTCACCTCAATGGAAGGTCTCGCTGCCAATGGCCTGACCAGCGTGCACGATGCCGGCGTAGGAAGCGCGACCATCCAGGCCTACAAGAATCTCGCCTCCGATGGCCCTCTCCCGATTCGGGTCAACGTGATGATCTCTGCGGGCGATGATAATTATGAGCTGCTTCTGGAACAGGGGCATTTCCGGGATGCCAGCGACTCTCTCACCATCAACAGCGTTAAAATCGCTGCAGACGGCGCACTTGGTAGTCGCGGCGCCGCACTGATCGACGACTATTCTGACGAACCCGGTCATCGCGGACTGCTACTGCTTGATGATGAGCGTCTCGAATATTTCATGCGCCGTGCCATGAACGCCAATTTTCAGGTCAATACGCACGCCATTGGCGACAATGCCAATATGATCGTTCTCGACAATTACGAAGCGTTGATCGAGGAAACCAATAGTCGCGACCGACGCCATCGCATCGAACATGCACAGGTTTTGCGCTACGAAGACATCCTGCGCTTCGCAGAGCTCGGTGTCATTCCGGCCATGCAAGCGACCCATGCTACAAGCGACAAGAATATGGCGCAGGACAGATTGGGCGAAGTTCGGATTCAGGGCGCCTATGCCTGGCGCAAACTCATCGAGGCAGGTGCGATCATCGCCAACGGTTCAGACTTTCCAGTTGAATCACCCAATCCGTTTTTTGGCTTGCATGCCTCCATCACGCGTCAGGACCACAATAATGAACCACCTGGCGGCTGGTTTCCCGAAGAACGCATGACCCGCGAGGAGGCGTTTGCCAGCTTCACTATCGATGCAGCTTATGCAGGCCACCAGGAGACCGTCATCGGTACACTGGAACCGGGTAAGAAAGCTGATTTCATCATGATAGACCGCGACATTTTCACTGTTCCCGAAGCTGACATCTGGCAAACCAGCGTGCAGCAAACCTGGGTAGGAGGAGAACAGGCCTATCCCTGATCTTATTGACCGACCACCCGTCAGCTGCAAGCAGAGAGAGCTCACTCATGAAGAAGCGAATAAAATCTACCTTTTTACTGTCAGGTTTACTCAGCCTGTTATTGACGGCTTGTGCTCCAGCCGATCCTGATAATTCGCAGCCCGTCGCGCAAGCAGCAGAATCGCCGCGAACGGCAAGCGCCGAAGAAATCGCACGCTGGGAAGATCGCGCAGAGCGCGTTGAAATCCTCCGTGACCGCTGGGGAGTCGCCCATATCTATGGAGAATCGGATGCGGATACGGTCTTCGGTACTGTCTACGCGCAAGCGGAAGATGATTTCTATCGGCTGGAAACCAATTACATCAATGCCATGGGCAGACTGGCAGAAGCAGAAGGCGCGCAGGAGCTTTATCGCGATCTGCGCATGAAGCTGTTTATCGACCCTGTCGTCTTGCAAGCACTCTATCAGGAAAGTCCGTTGTGGTTACAGGAACTGATGACTGCATTCGCTGACGGCCTGAACTATTACCTGCATACACATCCGGAAATCGAGCCCAGGGTCATACAACACTTTGAGCCCTGGATGGCGCTCAGTTTTACCGAAGGCAGCATTGGTGGTGATATCGAGCGCGTGAATTTGCGTCGATTAGAGGACTTTTATGACTCCGGTAACCTGATTGCGCTGGCCGAAAGCGTGCATGATGGTGAACCGCGCGGCTCCAATGGCTTTGCCATCGCACCCGCAAACACTGTGAATGGCAATGCGTTGCTGCTCATCAATCCCCATACGTCTTTTTTCTTTCGTTCCGAGTTGCACATGATCAGCGAAGAAGGGCTCAATGCGTACGGGGCTGTGACCTGGGGGCAATTCTTCATCTATCAGGGATTCAATGAGAACACTGGCTGGATGCACACTTCATCCAGAGCCGACGCCATCGATGAGTATCTGCTCGACGTCACGGAACGAGCCGATGGCTTCTACTACCGCTACGGTGACGATTACCGCCGGTTCGAAACGCGCGTCATCAACCTGCCCTACCGCGATGGCGACAGCATGAACAGCGTCGATATTACCGCATACTTCAGCCACCACGGCCCTGTTATCAGAGAGGAAGACGGCAGCTGGGTAGCGATCAAACTCATGAACGAACCAATCAAGGCTCTCACCCAATCTTACACGCGCACAAAGGCGAACAACTATGCTGAGTTCAGAGAGAGCATGGATTTGTTGACCAACTCTTCCAATAATACCGTCTACGCCGATAGCGACGGCAATATCGCTTACTTTCACGGCAACTTCATCCCGCGCAGAGACTTGAGCTTCGACTGGAACCAACCGTTGGATGGCGGCAATCCGGCAACCGAGTGGCAGGGATTACATTCTGTGGATGAGATAATCACTCTGTTTAATCCAGCCAATGGCTGGATCCAGAATACCAACAACACACCGTTCAATGCAGCAGGCGAGTACAGCCCCCGTGCCGAGGATTACCCTGTTTACATGGCCAACAATCCGGAGAACTTCCGCGGCGTACATGCGGTAGAGGTATTGGATGGGGTAAGTGATTTCACCATCGACAGTCTCCTCGCTGCCGCCTATGACAGCAAACTCACCGCCTTCGAGGTGCTGGTGCCACGGCTGGAACTGGTTACCGCGGTCCTCAATCAGTCAGATAGCGGTGTCTCGATTTCATCTGAAGTGCTGGAATACATCGACTTGTTGCGTGACTGGGATTACCGCTACTCTCTGGAATCAGTTGAAACCTCTCTCGCGATTTACTGGGCACAAGAGCTTTTCGACGCCGTGAGTGCTGATGCGGCCCAGGCCAATATCAATGTCTATGACTACATGATCGAACAGGCAACAGACAGACAAATTCTGTCCACGTTGCGTTCAGCCGCAGAAACCTTGCAGGCGAATTTCGGGAGCTGGCAGGTGCCTTGGGGAGAGATCAATCGTTATCAACGCCTGACCGGAGATCTTGTTCAGGATTTCGATGACAATGCGCCCAGTATACCGGTACCGTTTGCCTCAGGCCGTTGGGGGTCGCTCGCCTCTTTTGGCGCGCGCACCTATCCAGGAACGAATCGTATGTACGGTACGAGTGGTAATTCTTTCGTTGCGGCTGTGGAATTCGGTGAGCAAGTCAGAGCACGTGCCATTACTGTCGGAGGCTTGAGCAGCGATCCGGACTCACCACACTTTGACGATCAGGCGCAGATGTATGCTGACACAGAATTTCGTGAGGTATTGTTCTATCGCGACGCGATAGAGGCGAATTTGGAACGGCAATATCAGCCTGGCCAATAGCTGGCGATACTCCTTCTAATCCTGCCAGACGACGGATTGAGACCGTGAGCATCACAGGGCGCAGATCAGACAATCTGCGCTCTGCTCTCACCCGATACTAATAGCCTACCGCTGCTCCGTCTCCGCGACGGGAATCGGAGCCCCCAAGAAACAAACCATTCTCCCAATCGTGGTAAACGCCCATCGCCGCGCCTTGTGAACCGCGCTGCGACATTTCATGCCCCTTCTCGACATAGAGCCTGATGGTATCAGGTGAGAACCCCCAGGATTCAAAGCTGGTTCTGTCAGGAAGCCACTGGTGATGAATACGCGGTGCTTCGATAGCCTCGGCTATATTGAAATCATGATCGATTACATTGAGGATGGTTTGCAGCGTCGTATTGATAATCGTGCGCCCACCCGGACTACCGGTTGCGAACACAGGCCGCCCATCTTTGGCAACGATAGTCGGGGTCATACTGGACAGAGGGCGCTTTTCAGGCGCGACCAGATTCGGCGCCGTTCCGATGGTGCCTTCTCTGTCTGTCAATCCCGGGATGGCATTAAAGTCACCCAGTTCATTGTTAAGTAAATACCCGCCGCCCGCCGCGACGATTGCTGAGCCGTATCCATATTCCAGTGTGTAGGTC
Source organism: Gammaproteobacteria bacterium (assembly GCA_030147705.1). GTDB lineage: Bacteria > Pseudomonadota > Gammaproteobacteria > Pseudomonadales > Pseudohongiellaceae > UBA9145. The sequence continues at coordinate 6,096 of JASBUV010000126.1, read as the reverse complement.
ACACTGACCATGTTGCCTTCTTTATCTACTACGGAGAAATGGGTTGTGTCTTCGCTCTCATACGGTTGTGCAAACCCGTTCTCGTCACTCACTGACTTCTGCGCCATATCGATCGTCGAGCGTAATTCCGCTGCATAGTCTTTGCTGAGCATGCGCTCCACAGGCATGCCCTCATTGAAATCGGGGTCACCCAGATGCTCGGCGCGATTCGCATAGGCGCGCCGCATCGCTTCGGTCAACACATGCAAATAGTCGGCTGAGTTGTGCCCCATGGCCGCGAGGTCGAATCCTTCCAGTATATTGAGCATCTGCACAAGCGTTATCCCGCCCGAACTGGGTGGAGGCATGCTTACGATTTCGTAACCGCGATAGGTTCCGCGAATCGGTTCGCGCTCTACCGCTTCATACCGGGCCAGATCTTCTTCGGTAATGATGCCACCTATGGACGCGAGAAAGTCGGCGAGGCGCTTGGCGTTCTCACCCCTATAAAACCCATCGTGACCATGCTCTTGAATTAGCTCCAGTGTGTGCGCCAGATCGGGCTGGCGCCAGGTCTCACCCAATGCATACTCAGAACCATCCGGCTTGAAAAACTTCGCCATTGACGAAGGGTAATTACTGAAGCGCGGACGATTACGGGAAAAGCCGGACTGCAAGGAATAGGAAATCGGAATGCCATCGCGCGCCAGAGCGACTGCCGGAGCCACCAGATCTTCCCAGGGCAGAGAGCCCAATTCCTGATGGGCTTTCCACATGCCGGCAACAGTGCCAGGCACGCCTACGGAAAGTGCACCTGCGTGATTGGAATTATTGGCGACTTTTCCGTCGAGACCAAGATACATACGCTCTGTCGCAGCCAGCGCTGCCTTCTCGCGGAAGTCGAAGGTCGTTGCATCACCATTGGCACCATGGAAAACCATGAAACCACCGCCACCAATATTGCCTGCTGTGGGCCAGGTAACCGCCAGTGCGAAGGCTGTGGCAATGGCTGCATCTACCGCATTGCCACCTTGCTTGAGTGTTTGCGCACCCACTTCTGACGCCAATCGAGAGGCACTGCTCACAATGCCGTTTTCGACACGCAGCGGGGTACGACCACCTTCTGCGAACAATGGATTGATCAATGAAATACTGAGGATTAACACCAGTATTCTGGAAACTGGCAAATAGACGCTAGCGCGATGCCACGATAAGAAACTGTGCTTCATGTAACTGCTCACTTATTGGAGGAGTTGTGACTACTGCTCTGGCTTAAGTACTGATACTGATCAAGTACGTTACTAGCCTGACCCCTGGCTGATCACAACACGCGGAAGAATCGAATGCCTGCATCCACTCCCTGCAGCAGACCGATTTCTCCAGCATAGTAGTGGAGCCAGTGTGAACGGGCAAGTTCCCTGCGCTCGAGGTCGAGTTCAGTTTTCTGTCAATCGATTCCGCTTATTTAACCAACATACTCATTTTTCCGTTCAGTCAGCAAACCCTTAGACCCATAAACAAACAGCTCAAGGATCACCGGGAGCGGGTAATGGGCAGCGTGTCGCCGCTTTCAATGTCGTTGCCATAGTGCTAGCTTTTAGCCTGCTCAGTCTTCTTTCTCCCGGGTTCACTGAATACGAGGTTTGCCAAAGCACATGAGAATTTCCGCCTTCGCTCAATCTGCGTTACTTGTCAGCTCACTCAGCCTGTTAACCGCGTGCGGCGAATCGAATTCCCCGGCACCCGCCTCACAACCGACCGCACCTGCAACGACGGCACCTGCGGCAACAGCAGCGGTTGAAACCGAGGAACAACTCATCGCTCGAGCCAGAGCCATTCATGACCGCGTCATCACGCTTGATACGCATGCCGATATCAATACCGACAATTTCACTCTGGATCGAAACTACACTGACGATCTCGACACCCAGGTAACGATTCCGAAAATGCGCGCAGGCGGGCTGGATGTAGCCTGGTTCATCGTCTACACAGGGCAGGGCGAACTCAGTGAAGAAGGCTACGCCGCAGCGTATGCCAATGCGATTGACAAGTTCGATGCCATACATCGCCTCGCCGAAGAGATAGCACCTGATGACATCGAACTGGCCTATACATCCGATGATGTACGCCGCATAGCAGCCGAGGGGAAGCTGGTTGCCATGATTGGCATCGAGAATGCGTACCCGATCGCGGAGGATCTGTCGCGCGTTGAAGAATTCTTCGAACGGGGTGGCCGCTATATGTCGCTGGCGCATAACGGACACAATCAACTCTCTGATTCACACACCGGAGAAGCAGCAGGCGACTACTTGCACCACGGTCTCAGTGAATTGGGCCGCGCTGCGCTAAGCGAAATGAACCGACTGGGCATCATGGTCGATATTTCTCACCCATCACGAGATGCGATACACGAAATGCTGGACCTCAGCCGGGCACCGGTGATCGCGTCTCATTCGTCTGCCCGCGCCCTTACTGATCACACCCGCAATCTCGATGATGAAACGTTACTGCGAATTCGCGACAACGGTGGCGTGGTGCAAACCGTTGCGTTCAGCAGTTACGTGAGTGAGGCCCAACGCAGCTTTGTGGCAGAAGGCCGCGCCCGATTGGAAGCATCGATTGCCGAAGCATTGAATTTCCAGCGCTTGTCTGATGACGAACTGGCAGCCCTCGATGCCGTGGCTCGCACTGCCTATGAGGCACAACTTGAGGCATTCAATGCGCAGCTGTTCCCGCGCTTGAATGCAGAGGTAAATTCACAAGCGCCAGCAGCAACCGTGGCAGACTTCGTGGATCACATCGATTATATGGTCGAGTTGATAGGACTCGAACACGTCGGCATCAGTTCTGACTTCGATGGCGGTGGTGGCATAGAGGGATGGAGCGATGCATCAGAGACTTTCAATGTCACTCTGGAACTCGTGCGCAGAGGCTATAGCGAGGAAGAAATTGGCTTGCTCTGGAGCGGCAACTTGCTACGCGTCCTCGACGACGTGCAGCGCGTGGCAGCAGAAATTCAGGCCGGAGCCTGATTCATCGCGCTCAGGACCATCACTGAACTCGCCCCACGACTTTATCGGGGGTTGGCTTTACCTTAGCAATCTCTGCGATAATTGTTGACTGCATCACACTATTCGCCTAGAAATTGATGGTCTATGTGCGAATTATCACATATATGCCTTCAAATTAGTCTAGCATTACCCTGTACGCAGCAAGCCCGTCAGCCAATAAAACAGGGGATTTCGGCGATCTGAATCGTCATAATCCCACGAAATAATAGGGCATAACGCAGCCCGGTAGCTGCCCGACAACAGCACCGGAAAGCACAAGAACGGAATGACCTAACGCGATATCGCAAGAACTTGTGTGATCAGAATGCGACGAATTAGCGCAATTCAGATTTGACCAACACATCGCCAGGTCAACATTAATAACAAGCGCGCTCGGACTCAGACCAGTGACTACATTACAGGCTCTCACTCAGCACTCTCAATTTCGCAATCGCGTGGTCGCCTACGCAATTGCATTCTGCATGGCAATTAACCCCGGACTCGCCGCCCTTGCGCAAAACGCGGAGCAAGACACCTCCGCGACCAGAGCGGGTATGGTCATTCAGGTCCGAGGTCAAGTACTTGCAGCCGACCCCGGTGGTGTCACACGTCCTTTAGGCCGCAGAGATATAGTCTATGTTGGCGATACCATCTTCACTGACGTCGACAGTATTGCTCAGCTGCGCATGGATGACGGTGCGCAGATTTCACTCAAGCCGCAGACTGAATTTGGGCTCATCGCCTATCAATACGATGAAAATGATCCTGACGCAGGCAACGCAACCCTGAATCTGCTCAATGGAGGCTTTCGAACAATTACCGGCAGCATTTCAAGAGATAACCGTGAAGCCTATCAGGCCCAGGTCGCGAACTTTGCGACAATCGGTATTCGCGGTACCGACTATGAAATAGTGATCACCAATGCAGGTGAAGTGCTCGCGGGTGTTTATGATGGCGGCATCACAGTGGCAAACAACGCTGCCAGCCTCAACCTCGGTATTCAGGCTGACTATGACTTCGCTCGCGTGGCCAATGCCAATACACCCCCACAAGGATTACTCGCCCAACCAGCTGGTCTGGGCGATGCGGATAGCGCAGCGATCGCCAATGCCGCAGTCGCTCAAAATGATGACGACTCCGAAGACGAGCAGGATGACAGCGCGGATGATGGCGATGGCGACGGCGATGCGAACGGAGACGGAGCTGCCACGGACGATGCCAATGACGACGGAGACGATGGTGCGAATAACGGCAATGGTGGTGCTGCCAATGCGGGTAATGGTGGCGGCGCGAACAATGCTGGCGCGGCCAACGCGAATGCTAATGCGGCTGCCGGGAATGATACTACTGTAACGACTACCGCACAGGCTCAGGAAGACACACTCACGAGCAACACGCTGGCCGAAACCTCCTTGCTTATTCCAGCAGGTAATTCCTCAACTGATCAATCACCAATGGTGCTGGAGCCCCCCAGTGGCGAAGAAATCGCTATCGCCCAGGTCGATATCACCGCCAAACCAGTGTTCAGCAACAATATCAATGACGAAGAAGTGACTCTCGTTGAGACTTCGGCACTGAAAATAAATCCGAACGAAGGCGGTGCAGTCAATGGCCTGAATCTGACAGAGGACACTCCCGAGCCTGAGCCTGAGCCTAATACAGATGATGGTGACACGGGTTCTTCCACGGACAACAACACCGACACTGATAACAGTGATACCACAGGTGATGACACTTCAACTGATACAGATACCGGCGACACTGGCACAGATTCAGGCACCGACACCAACGTCGATGTGGACACAGGCACTGATACAGGTACCGATTTGAACGTCGATGTCGACACAGGCACTGATACAGGCACCGATACCAACGTCGATGTCGACACAGGCACTAATACAGGCACCGATACCAACGTCGATGCAGGAACGGGCACGGATGGCGACACCACTGTTGATGCAGATACAGACGTTGGCGGCGTCGATACCGATGTCGACGCAGGAGTTGGCACTGACACAGGCGTCGATGTGGGAGTCGGCACCGATGATGGCACGAATGTAGATGTCGGAGTCGATACGGATGGCGACACAACTATCGATGTTGGTATCGGTGGGAACGGTAACGGCAATGGCAACGGCAACGCTGGTGGTAACGGAAATGGAAATGGAAATGCAGGCGGCAACGGAAATGGCAACGGGAACGCTGGCGGCAATGGTAATGGCAACGGCAACGCTGGCGGTAACGGAAATGGAAACGGCAACGGCAACGGGACTGTAACCGATACAGTCGACGATACTGTTGATGATGTTGTCGACACTGTCACCAATGGCAATGGCAACGGGAATTCCAATGGCAACGGTGGAGGCAATTCCAACGGCAATGGCAATTCCAATGGTAACGGTGGCGGCAACTCCAATGGTAACGGCAACGGTAATAACAGCTCTGGTGATTCAGGCAGTACAACCGACACTGTAACCGATACTGTGAACGACACTGTCGACACAGTAACCAACGGCAATGGGAACGGGAACGGGAACGGAAATTCCAACGGCAACGGCAATGGCAATTCCAACAATACCGATTCCACCTCCGACAGTTCGAGCGATGGCAGCACCACGACCAATGGGAATGGCAACGGAAACGGTAACTCCAACGGCAATGGAAATGGCAATTCCAACAATAATGGCAATGGCAATAACACTACTGTGGGTGACACGGTCGGCGACACTGTAGATACGGTGGTCAATACAGTGAACAGCACTGCTGGCAGTGGCGACGCAGGCTCATCGGATTCGAACACCAGCGATTCAAATTCAGATAGCACAAACTCGGACAGCACGAATTCCGATAGCACGAATACAGACAGTACTAACTCCGACAGTACAAATTCGGATAGTACGAATTCCGACGGTAGCTCATCCTCTTCTGGAGACTCGAGCTCAGGTAGCGGAAGCACGACTGGCACGGTGACCAATGTGGTGACAGGAGCGCTCGGACTTTCTCAGCCTGACAGTTCAGCAGATACCTATGATGTCGCCTGGGGTAGCTGGGCTGCGCCAGTCGAAGA
>JASBUV010000145.1 GCA_030147705.1 Gammaproteobacteria bacterium | reverse complement strand
CTCCCGGACTACATTATTCCCAGCGTCTTCGATCCGAGTGTTGTACCGCTAGTTGCACAGGCAGTCGCGCAAGCCGCCCGCGCCGACGGTGTGGCGCGCAAGGGTATGAGTGAGGAAGACGAGGAATAATTTCATCTTTATTTCCCAGCTTCTCTGATTCCGCAGTGAACTGAATGTTCCAAGTCACTTGACCCGCTGTATCCGCTCGGATCCAGCGGGTCAGTGTATCAGCTGAAAGAGACAGTCCATTTCCAGAAGTGGCTAGCCAAGGTTAGAGATATTTTCGCTTGGGGAGAAACCGCGATATGAAATGGTGCAAAAGGTACGAGCAAGACTCGCTACATCAGATCAGTTGATAACAAATACAGCAGCAACTTCAACGCAGGCGTTCAAGGGCAGTTCATTCACCCCAACTGCAGTGCGAGAGTGCCGGCCAGCATCACCGAATACCTCGACCATGAGATCGGACGCGCCATTTACAACAGCAGGTTGCTGATTGAAACCGGCGTTGGAAGCCACGAATCCATCCAGGCGCATGCAGCGCCGGACTCGACTCAGGTCTCCATCGCAAGCGGCATTCAGCGCCGCAATGAGATTGATGCCACATTGCCGCGCAGCTGCGCGGGCGTCTTCGATACTGACATCTTGCGGCACTTTGCCAGGCGACAGTAACTCACCGTTGAGAAAGGGAATCTGCCCGGCGAGGTAGACGAAGTTCTCTTCTCGTACCCAGGGTACATAGTTGGCAACCGAGGCAGGCACTTCGGGCAAGTCGATGCCAAGTTGGTGTAAGCGCTGATCTACATTTTCTGCCGCGAGACTTGATGGGCTGTGTAGCAGCGGCAGTGCGACACTGCCAGTGAGGAGCGCTGAGCGTTGCAGAAAACGACGTCTGGAAACCGATGGTCCGGTCGGGTCACAGTCTGAATCTGTGGGGTGCGCATCTGTCAGGGCCTGTACGCCGATGATCGGTTCTCGTTGCTTCATGCGATGCTCCTTCGATGTCGCTGCAAGTCAGTGCAGCCAGAATGCTGATTGGCCGGTTGTAATATTGGATGATTGAGTAATTAAGAGTATGCACGTTTCTTACCAGATTCACACCGCTCACCAGCCACAGACACAAGAATTAATGAGGTGGTTACCGAGCAGCTCTCCCTTCCAGATTCGCCTCACTGGTAAAGGAGGAAAAGGGTAGGGATTGGGGAGACAAATTCTGAGCATTAAGCAGGATTTTGGTCTTAAACTCGCCAAAATCGCTCAAGTTAGTGCCACTTTTTGTGTAAGTCTGGTTACAATGTCTGGCTTCCGGAAGCGGCAGGGAAGTCGGTCCAGAAAGTTCAAACTGGAGATAATCAATGAAACTGTTAGAGACTTTTGCTGTTAGTCGAATGCCTGGCAAATTCGCCCTTGGCGCGCTCTTGCTGTGCATGGGGGCAGCGACCCAGGCTCAGGTACCCATCATTCAACCCGGTGCGCCCGGCCAACCCGGTCGCATACTCACCGCCGAAGAAGCCTCAGCGCTTGCGCATCAGGAATACACCCGCGGAGATATCCAATTTCTGCGTGGCATGATTTCTCACCACGCGCAGGCTAAAGAGATGTCTGAGCTGGCAGAGTCACGCACCAATAACGAGGCAGTGCTGGCACTGGCCGATCGCATCTTCCTGTCGCAGGACGATGAGATTCAGATGATGCAGGGTTGGCTTGAAGACCGCGGCCTTGATGCCCCGGCTGCCGATGCACACCACGCCATGGGCTTTGAGATGATGCCTGGCATGGTATCCCACGAAGACATGATGGCGTTGGAGGCAGCTTCCGGTCCTGAATTCGACAGGCTCTATCTCGAGCACATGATTGAGCATCACCTCGGTGCACTGGAAATGGTTGAGAATCTTCTCGACGAGCGCGGCACCGCGCAAGATCCCGTACTCTATCAATTCACATCCGAAGTCACTTCGGATCAGACCAGCGAAATCGAACGCATGGACTTGTTGTTGGCCAGCTTCTCGCCTGATCCGCGAGTCGGTTTGGCCGCAGGTTTCCGTGACGCCGGTGAAGCGGCGCTGAACATGACGCTGATTGCAACACTCCCCAAGCCTGCCGGATTCTTCGATCCGGAAAACCCGGCGGGGTTACCGGTGAGCCGCCTGCGCGAGCTCGAAGCAGAAGAATTGGCTCCCGATACCGATCCGGCGCAGCGCCAGGGCGCGGAAACAACCAGCAACGCTGGCAATAGTCAGGTCGCCGAAACACCTACCGAAGAGGAAGAGGATGAGAATGCCGATCCGCGTCCTTCTCTGCTAAGCTTCTCGAATACTGATCTGCTGTTCTCAGGCAACAATCTGATTGCCGGTAACTACCACGGCTTTAACACCTACGACATCAGCAATCCGGCTTCACCACAACTGCGTGCGTCTGTCGTGTGCCCGGGTGGGCAGGGCGACGTCTCTCTGGTGGGCGACCTCTTGATCATGTCTGTGCAGGAAACCCGCGGTCGACTCGACTGTGGTCTGGACGGAGTGCCAGAGCCTGTAAGCAATGACCGTATTCGCGGCATTCGTATTTTCGATGTGAGTGATATCACCAACCCGATTCAGGTTGGCGCGGTGCAAACCTGCCGCGGATCGCACACGCACACGGTGGTTTCTGAGCCCGGAGCAGACGGCAATTTCTACGTCTACGTTTCCGGCACCAGTGCCGTGCGCGACGATGAGGAATTGACAGGCTGTTCTGACGATTCGCCTTTTGAGAATCCGGAGTCCGCTCTGTTCCGCATTGAGGTTATTGAAATCCCTTATGCGAACCCTGGTGCAGCCCAGATCGTGAATCGCCCCTTTATTTTCGCCGATGCGGATAGTGGCGCCCTGGCTGGCCTGTGGCGTGGCGGTGATCATGGCGAAGGCACTCAACGCACCAGCGAAACCAATCAATGCCACGACATTACCACGTTCCCGGATATTGGACTGGCAGCAGGTGCGTGTTCCGGTAACGGCATCTTGCTGGATATCAGCGACCCGGCCAATCCGCAGCGACTGGATCAGGTGATCGATCCGGGCTTTGCCTACTGGCACTCAGCCACATTCAATAACCGTGGTGACAAGGTTATCTTCACCGACGAGTGGGGCGGTGGTGGTCGACCGCGCTGCCGTGCACAGGATCCGCTGACCTGGGGCGCCGATGCCTTCTACGATATCGTCGATGGCAAGTTGCAGTTCCGCAGTCACTTCAAGATGCCTGCGCCGCAAACTGAAACGGAAAACTGTGTTGCACACAACGGCTCGCTCATTCCCGTACCTGGTCGCGACTTGTTCGTACAAGCCTGGTATCAAGGTGGTGTATCAGTCGTCGACTTTACCGATTCCAGCAATCCGGTTGAGATCGCCTTCTTTGATCGCGGCCCGATCGATGAGGAAGAGCTGATCACTGCTGGCTACTGGTCTACTTACTGGTACGCTGGCCATGTATTCGCTACCGAGATCGCCAGAGGCCTGGATGTCTTTTCAATGGAGCCAAGTGACTTTCTTAGCGCCAATGAAATCGCAGCTGCGTCGCTGCCAGAGTTGGCAGGCACAGTTAACGCGCAAACTCAGGAGATCATCGAATGGCCGGCTGTTCCTGTCGTAGCACGAGCTTATCTCGATCAGCTGCTGCGCGATGATGCGGTGTCAGCCGGGCGTGCAGCGAATCTGAACGAGTTGCTGGACGCAGCCGATGCAGCGATCGCCAATGGTCGCAGCGACAACGGTACCGCCCGCGACCTGCGCCGACTTGCCGAGCAATTCGAGGATGACGGGGGCAACCGCCTCGGCATGACTCGCATGCGCTATTTGGCAATCGCCGAGACGCTTAGTGGCATTGCGGAGAGTTTATAGCTTTTGTAGCGCACTCATTTCGCAATACTACTGCAAGACAGGGAAAGGGCTGGTTATCCAGCCCTTTTTCGTTTTCTGACCTGAGTTGTCGGTCCGGAGCTGCCGACCAGGAATAGCTGCTTATCAATCTTCAAGGCTTGTCTGCTTTCACGTGACGCTATATAGTTCGTTATATAGTCTATTATATAACGATAACTCCAAGACAACGTCTGCCTGTCGCCATGCCTTTCTCCGAATCCGATCTGGTCGCCATATGGCTGACCCTGCGTCTCGCAGGCACAGTAACAGTCGTGCTCTTGCTATTGGGCACACCGCTCGCCTGGTGGCTCGCGCGCACGCACTCCTGGCTGAAAGGTCCTGTTGCGGCGCTGGTTGCCATGCCGCTCGTCTTGCCGCCTACGGTGATTGGTTTCTATCTGCTGATCGCCATGGGGCCGAATGGTCCGGTCGGCGCACTAACGCAAAGCCTTGGCATGGGCACCTTGCCTTTCACCTTCTGGGGTTTGGTGATTGGTTCGGTATTTTATTCGCTGCCCTTCGTAGTGCAGCCGATTCAGAACGCTTTCGAGAGCATCGATGAGCGGGTGCTGGAGGCGGCGACAACGCTGCGAGCAGGCCCGTGGGACCGTTTCTGGTCTATCGCGTTTCCACTCGCCAGACCCGGATTCCTGACTGCCTCGGTGTTGGGCTTTGCACATACCGTGGGCGAGTTTGGCGTGGTGCTGATGATCGGTGGCAATATTCCCGGTCAGACTCGCGTGGTGTCGGTGCAGATATATGATCATGTCGAAACACTAAACTACGCCGGTGCCCATACACTGGCTCTCATCATGGTTGTGTTTTCATTTCTCGTGCTGCTGCTCGTCTACGGCGTTCAGGGCAAGCCGCTTCGCCTTGGCATGGGCAAGCGAATCTCTGCGGGTAACAGAGGCATTCCCCGATGAGCGCACTGTCTACTGTAAGAAGTGATCAAGCCCTGCCGGCCGAGCAATGTATCTCGCTGGACCTGCAACTCGAACACCCCGCAGCCTCCGAAGTGTCCAGTTTCAGATTCGCTGTAAAAGCTGAGCTTCCTGCGAGTGGCCTGACTGCCATCTATGGCGCCAGCGGCTCAGGCAAGACGACCTTGCTGCGCTGTATTGCAGGGCTGCAAGCCAATGTGCGGGGATCGCTCACCGTCAATGGCGCGGTCTGGCAGAGTGACACGTTCTCGCTCCCTGCCCATGAGCGTCCCATTGGCTACGTGTTTCAGGAAGCCAATCTGTTTCCCCATCTTAGCGCTGGAGACAACCTGCGCTATGCACAACAACGCGCTTCTGGCACTGACGCGCTGCTTTCCCGGCGCGACCTGACTGCGATGTTGGGTATCGAACACCTGCTGTCACGTCTGCCGCATGAACTCTCAGGCGGCGAGCGGCAACGCGTTGCGATAGCGCGCGCATTGTTGGTGAATCCCCAGGTGCTGTTAATGGACGAACCGCTGGCATCACTTGATGCAGCACGCAAACGGGAGATCCTGCCCTATCTCGAAACCTTGCATCGCGAGCTGAATACCCCGGTGCTCTATGTGACGCACTCACTGGAAGAAGTCGCGCGGCTGGCCGACCACTTGCTGGTGTTGCAAGACGGAAGAGTGAGAGAGCAGGGGCCGGTTGCAGAAGTTATGGGCAGTGTGGATTCCGCCCTGCAACAGGAAGAGGGTAGCGGCGCAGTGCTGTTTGGCAAGGTGACGCAGCGCGAGTCAGGCTGGCATCAGGTGCGCGTGGAATTTCCGGGAGGCTCCCTGTGGGTAGGTGATACCGGCGACGCCCTCGGTGCCCAACTACGCCTCAGAATCCTCGCCAGAGACGTA
>JASBUV010000144.1 GCA_030147705.1 Gammaproteobacteria bacterium | reverse complement strand
AGCCGCGAATTTGCTTGAATATTGCCTATCCCTCCGGTAGTATTCGCGCTCCCTGAACTTAAGCCCAGACACTAGCAATGAAAACATACAGCGCCAAACCTCATGAAGTAGACCAGAACTGGTTACTGGTGGATGCTGACGGCCTCACGCTTGGCCGCATGGCTACAGAGATTGCCTCCAGACTGCGTGGCAAGCACAAGCCCGAGTACACCCCACACGTAGACACAGGCGATTACGTGGTGGTCATCAATGCTGAGAAAGTCAAAGTCACTGGTAATAAAACCACTGACAAGATGTATCACGCCCACTCTGGTTTTCCAGGTGGCCTGAAGTCCATATCCTTTGACAAGTTGCAGCAGCACGCGCCAGAGCGAATCATCCAGTTGGCTGTTAAAGGCATGTTGCCTCGCACTCCTCTCGGCCGCGCGATGTTCAAGAAACTCAAAGTGTACGCAGGTACTGAGCATCCGCATGGAGCCCAGCAGCCGCAAGCACTGCAAATCTAATCAGGAACTGACGAATTCCCATGGCAACTGAACAATACTACGGTACAGGTCGTCGCAAGACTTCTACAGCACGCGTCTATTTGAGCAGCGGTAGCGGCGAAATCACGGTAAACAAGAGACCACTGGACACTTACTTCGGTCGCGAGGTAGCACGCATGATCGTGCGCCAGCCGCTGGAATTGGTGGAAATGACTGAAAAATTCGATATCAAAGTCACTGTTCGCGGTGGCGGTAGCTTCGGTCAGGCGGGTGCCATTCGTCACGGTATTACTCGCGCATTGATGGATTACGACAATGAGCTGCGTCCGGCGCTGCGCAAAGCAGGTTTCGTGACTCGAGATGCTCGTGAAGTAGAGCGTAAGAAAGTGGGTCTGCGCAAGGCGCGCAAGAAGCCACAATTCTCCAAGCGCTAATCTGCAGCGATTTCGAAAAGCGCCAATTCCTGTTTTCAGGAATTGGCGTTTTTTTTGTTTCTTGAAATTAATTTTTTGTCTTAATTATCAGTTAGATAGCTCTTAACTAGTGCCGCTTCCGGCTTGCTAAAAATGGCTAAATTGTCTAACATTGCCGCGGTTTGCCGACAGGGATCCGGAATACGGCAGAAATTCCGTTCCCAGGCCGCAAACTTCCGCTGTTACGCGGACTTTCATTTTGACTAATAGCTTGTCCTCAAGGAGAACTTACGGTGACTGACGACAGTACCAATACTGGCCGCAGACGGTTTTTAGTGGGCTCTACTTCCGTAATGGGAGCCGCCGGGGTGGTGGGAGCCGCCGTTCCTTTCATTGGTTCCTGGAACCCAAGCGCCAAAGCTCGAGCAGCTGGTGCTCCAGTGCGAATCGACATCAGCCGATTGCAGGCTGGCGAGATGCTGGGGCCAATCCCCGCATGGCGCGGTCGCCCAATTTTTGTGCTGCGTCGCACCGAAGAAGCGCTGAACGTTCTCAATGAAGACCCGGCTCGCCTCGCAGATCCAAATTCAGAAGATCCAGAGCAGCCTGGTTATGCGCAGAACGAATACCGGTCACGTAATCCGGAAATATTGGTGCTGGTTGGACTCTGCCCACACCTGTTCTGTTCGCCCACACCACACATCGAAGTGCGTCCTCAGCCATTCGACACTGAGTGGCGAGGCGGATTCTACTGCCCTTGCCATGGCTCACGATTCGATTTGGCTGGTCGCGTTTATGCAGGTTCTCCCGCATCGCGCAATATGCAGGTTCCTCCCTATTCCTATGAGAGTGACAACGTCCTGGTGATCGGAGTTGATGAGGAGAATGCAGCATGAGCGATATGAGTAACGTGGACAACACTATGAATTCTTCTGCCTCTGAAGAGAAAAAGCCCGGCGCATTCATCGGCGGATTGATCGGCTTGCGTGACTGGGTTGATGCGCGACTGCCTATCATGACAGCCTGGCGCAAGCACATGAGTGAATACTACGCGCCGAAGAACTTCAATTTCTGGTATTTCTTCGGCGTTCTATCCATGGTTGTTCTGGTGATGCAGCTGCTTACCGGTATCTGGTTGACCATGAACTACACGCCAAGTGCTGAGGCTGCTTTTGCTTCAGTCGAGTACATAATGCGTGACGTCGATTACGGTTGGATTCTGCGCTATCTGCATTCCACCGGTGCCTCGGCGTTCTTCGTGGTGGTTTATATCCACATGTTTCGTGGATTGATGTACGGCTCTTACCAGCGCCCACGCGAATTGATCTGGGTCTTTGGCATGGCGATCTATTTCGTGCTGATGATGGAAGGCTTTATGGGTTACGTATTGCCCTGGGGCCAGATGTCATACTGGGGTGCGAACGTTATCGTCTCTCTGGCTGGTGCAATTCCAGTCATTGGTGAAGACTTGCTGGTTTGGGTACGTGGTGACTATCTGATTTCCGGCGCTACGCTGAATCGCTTCTTCGCATTGCACGTGGTTGCGCTGCCTATCGTACTCATTGCGCTGGTAGTTCTGCACATTCTTGCTCTGCATGAAGTAGGATCGAACAATCCTGATGGTGTAGAAATCAAGAAGAACAAGGGGCCTGATGGCAAGCCGGTTGACGGAGTACCATTCCACCCTTATTACACGATGTACCATGATCTCGCAGGTGTGGTGCTATTCCTGTTCGTTTTCTGCGCGGTAGTATTCTTCTCGCCGGAAATGGGCGGCTACTTCCTCGAGATCGCGAATTTCCAGGAAGCGAACCCTCTCAAAACACCAGAACACGTTCCGCCAGTTTGGTATTTCACACCTTTCTATTCGATGTTGCGTGCTGTGACAGTTCCGCTGTTCGGTATCGACGGAAAATTCTGGGGCATGCTAGTTATGTTCGGTGCGATCGCTATTCTGTTCGTACTGCCATGGCTTGATCGTAGTCCGGTCCGCTCCATGCGTTACAAAGGCTGGTACAGCCGTATCGCACTGCTCATGTTCCTGGTTTCATTCCTGATTCTGGGTGTGCTGGGCACACAAACCACTTCACCTGGCAGAATTCTGCTGGCGCAAATTATGATCGTGGTTTACTTCGCCTACTTTTTACTCATGCCCTGGTATACAAGAAAAGAGAAAACCACTCAGCCGCCAGAGCGCCTGACAGGTCGCTACATCAGCATCCCGCAGTTGATTGGCAGTATCTTGTTGCTAACCTTCCTGGTAGTAGTACCACTGATGTTGGTATCCGGAAGTGCAGAAGCGGCTTCTGCTGGCAATCTTGATCTGGAGCATGTTGAAACTGATTTCGATGACAAGGAATCGCTCCAGCGCGGCTGGGGAACTTACATGAATTACTGCTTCAGCTGTCACGATCTTGGCTATGCTCGTTACGAGCGTACGGCGGATGATCTCGAGCTGGATCACGATATTGTATTGGCCAATCTGGTTGCCGACGATTCACTGATCGGTGATTTGATGGTGAATTCGCTTAGCGACGAAGATGCGCAAAGCTTTTTCAGCGCCTCTCCACCAGACCTGACTCTGGCTGGCCGGGTGCACAGTCCAGACTGGCTGTACACCTACATGAAGTCTTTTTATAACGACAGTTCCAGACCATTCGGAACCAACAACAAGATCTTCCCTAACGTTGGTATGCCGAACGTCCTGTATGAGCTGCAAGGTGATGTCACTTGTGATGATCACGGTACCGATGACCCAACTCAATGCGAGTTGCATCATGTAGAGGGAACCGGCTCCATGAGTCCGGCGGAATTCGATCAGACTGTCGCAGATCTGGTGAATTTCCTTTACTACATCGGTGAGCCCATGCGCGATCGACGTCAGGAGATTGGCTTCTGGGTATTGCTGTTCCTCGGTGTATTGTTCGTCCTGACTGCGTGGTTGGGCCGGGAATTTTCCAAGGACTACCACTAAGTAGTCGGCGCGAAAGCTAGCCGAGCAATATAAAGACAAGAATACAGAAATTGAGGAAATAATATGGGTGTGGTCGCCAAAAGATCGTCCATGACATTCTATTCCGACGGAACGAGTCATTACAGCCATCGTGTGCGTATCGTCCTGGCAGAAAAGGGCGTTACAGTAGAAACTATCGATGTTGATCCAGACAGCAAGCCAGAAGATCTTGCTGATCTGAATCCCTATAACTCGCTCCCGACTCTGGTGGATCGCGATCTGGTTCTCTATGAAGCGGACATCATGATGGAATATCTTGATGAGCGTTTTCCACACCCACCTTTGTTTCCCGTTTACCCGGTCGCGCGAGCTCAGTCTCGCTTGTGGATCTACCGCATCAAGAAAGACTGGTGTGGGCTGGTAGATGCGCTTATGGCAGGTGATGGCACGCCAGCGCAACTGGAGAAAAAGCGCAAGGAATTACGCGAGAGTCTGATTTCAATTGCGCCAATCTTTGGTGAGAAACCTTTCTTTATGAGTGACGAATTCACAATCGTTGACTGTGTTGTTACTCCTATTCTGTGGCGCTTGCCTCACATGGGAATCGAGCTGCCAAAGAACAAAACAACAAAACCGCTGCTCGATTACAAAGAACGCTTGTTTGAGCGAGATTCGGTAATGGCCAGTCTTTCAGAGCAAGAAAAGGAGATGGTCTAGGGCTCAATGCCCGGCCATGCCGCGCTATGTCAATGTCTTCCAGCCGCCCGTATTTGATACGGGCGTTCTATGAATGGATCGTTGACAACAATTGTACCCCGCACATTCTCATCAATGCCGATATAGACGGTGTCGATGTACCCAGAGAACATATCAAGGACGGCCAGATCGTTCTTAATATCTCGCCTACGGCCGTTCAAAACTTGTTAATCAACAATGAAGCGATTGAATTCGATGGTCGTTTTTCAGGCGCCGCGCGGTCCGTGTATGCACCAGTTGATGCCATTATGGGCATTTATTCCCGGGAGAACGGGCAAGGTATGGTGTTTGAGGCGGAAGGGCTGCGACCGGATCCAACCGACCCGGATGGTGGCGGCAGCCCGACGAGGCGTGAATCTCCTGCGGCTGAACCGAAGCCCGGAAAGCCGAAGAAACCTGCATTGCGCGTTGTTAAATAAGCGGCGCTACGCGCTGCAAACCTTTCGTTAATTAATGTACTCGAAGACTTTGACGACGCGTGTCACACCTGAGACGTTGCGCGCCAGACTCGCTGCACGTTCACCTTCAGTCTCGCTTATCAAGCCCATCAGATAGACTGCGCCGTTTTCGGTGATGACGCGGACCTGTCCGGATGGCACATCTGAATTGGCGAGCATTTGTGTGCGTACCTTGGTTGCTATCCAGGTGTCATTCCCTCTGGCTAGCAAACCGGTTTTGCCGGCGACTTCCAGCTCGTTATGGATGCGACGGATTTTAGTGCTGGCCTGGCTGGCGATTTCTGTCGCTTTGGCTTTAAGTTCTTCGGAGGCCACTTGGCCCACCAGGAGTACTACGCCATTGTGGCTGATGACATCAAAGTGGGCGTCACGGAAAGCGCGCTCTTGTGATTTCATGTTTACCACGATCTTGGTCTGGATTGCTCTGTCTTCAATAACCTGCCCGGTTGTCCTGTCAGTTGGATCTTCCTGAATTCCCTGATCGCCAGTGGCTTCTACAAGAAAAGCGGTACAGGAAACATTGCTTATCAGGATCAGTAGATAAGCGAGAACGATGTGAGTTCGCATGTCTAATCACCTCCAAATAATTTGGTGTCAATAAAATCGCAAAGACAATGAATTACGACCAGGTGAACTTCCTGGATACGAGCAGTTCTGTCTGATGGGACCCGAATCTCAATATCAGTTGGGGCCAATATTCCGGCCATATCTCCACCATCTTTGCCAGTCAATGCGATGGTTATCATCTGTCTTTCCTGGGCGGCCTTGATGGCTGCCATAACATTCGCTGAATTGCCGCTCGTTGAAATGGCAAGCAGAACATCACCCGGTTGGCCAAGAGCGCTGACCTGTTTCGAGAAAATCTCGTTATAGTTATAGTCGTTGGCGATGGCTGTCAGAGTAGAAGAGTCGGTTGTCAGAGCAACAGCAGGCAAGCCCGGGCGCTCTTTTTCGAAGCGGTTTAATAACTCTGCGGAAAAATGCTGCGCGTCGCCTGCTGAGCCGCCATTGCCACAACTCAGGATTTTCCCCTCACTCAGCAAGCATTCGACCATCGCTGCCCCGGCAGTATGGATTGCCTCTGGCAAAACTTGAGCTGCTATCTCTTTAGTCGCAATGCTATCGAGAAAGTGAGCCTGAATTCGTTGCAATAATTCCATGATTAAACCTCGTTATATCTGAGTGTATATCGGCAAATGTCACCTGAGTATTACTGGGGATTGCAGGAAATTGTTGTAATCAGGCAAGCTGAATTTTACGCGAGATGAATCCTCGGTTCACCGCTCTTCTAGCAGAACGCATTCTTGATCCAGTCAGTTGTGAGCTCCCCGGTTTCCGGAGACTGCTGTAGAGCGAATACGTCGAATCGGCAGACCTGTCTCAACAGGTGTGGGTTGCTACGAAGAAAGTAATGAGCAGTCTTGCGAATTTTTCCCTGTTTTGTCGGCGTGACACTTTCTGCGGCAGAGGCAAAGGGGGAAGTTTTTCGAAACCGAACTTCGATGAAAATCACACAACCGCTTCTGTCCTGGCAAATGATATCAATTTCGCCGAAGCGACAGCTGAAATTGCGAGCCAGAATTTTGTATTTTTCTTTGCCAAGAAGGCGCAATACATAGACCTCGGCAGCATTGCCGAGATCGCGTTTGTCGAGTTTCGTTAACAGCCTGAATGGCATCTAGCCGCCTCCCTGGCATTGGCCGGACACTTTCTTGATAATTTGCTGACTAGCGATTCGCCTGCGTTGTGGTGAAAGGCTCTGCAAGCCCATTGTTGAAATAGGCAGCTTGCAGTCTGCGGTGAATGCGCCGGTCATCGGTAATGGTCAATTCACCAGTGGCGCCCGGGATAGATGTGATCGTGCCCGCTTTGAATTGATCAAGCCTTGCATGGAGGCGATAGCTGTCTACCCCCAGTGCCCGTAGTCGCTGCAGCGGGCCTTGCACCGAACGTAAATTGGCGTCCAGCTGCTGCCGGCCAGGAGCGCTGCTATCGAGCACCCAGGGAGCGTCTGTAAACACAACCCCGTTCAGGTCACGATTTGCACTCTGATTGTTCTGGCCATCGTAGATTGAAGGTAGCGCGAATACGGGAACATCTTCTGCGAAATAAAAAGCCAGGGTAGGTTTGATTTGTCTGCCCTGTCGAGGGTTGGCCATCAGGAAAATAAAGTCGATGTCTTCTCTGCGCCGGGGAGTAAATTCCATTGAGTTACGCGGCAGGAGATTAAGCAATCGTTCAGCGCGTGCTTCACTGGAGTCGATTGCCATGAGTCGCCTGACTACTTGAGCATAGTCACCGTTGCCGTTGAAGCTGTTCTGCGAGACTACCCGTCCACCGCGACCCTGCCAGGTCTGCGCAAACACCGATTGCAATCTGGAATAGTCAGGTGTGTCTGGTGTCAGCAAGGCGGCATTCCGATAGCCCAACTCCCAGGCGATATTGGTCGCTTGTGCGATTTCATCTTCTGGAGCGAGTCCAAATTGGAAGAGATTGGCGGGGCCGGGCAAGTCGCTGTCTGCATAGTTCAACGCCAGCGTGGGGACTGGTAGCTCTGTTTCCCTGTGCAACCTGTTTACGAAAGCTTTGTCGAGCGGGCCAATTATGAGGTCAGCACCTTCTGCTACTGCCTCATTGTACAGGGGGCTGATATCCGGAGCGCCGCTGGTATCGAAAACAGAGATTCGCGGGAGGTCTCGTGTGGTCAGCAATGCGTCGTAGTAGGCGTTCAGCACCCCTTCCTGAATGGCAAGTCCAGCCGGTTGCTGCAAGGGCAGCAGGAGTGCGATATGACGCGGGCGCTGATCCCAACTCGCCGAAAGCTCGAGCAATGCTTGTGGCAGCATGGACACTGCTGAGTGTTGTGCCCAGATTCGCTGCCACTGCCTGATCGCATCGAGCTGGCTGCGCAGGCTGCTTAAATTGCCACGGTAGGTTCGCGCAAGCTCAATCCATCCGCGGACTTCATAGCTGGCGGCGTTGCTGGCGAGTTCACTCAAGCTTGCCGTATCCAGCTGATTCAATGTCGACCAGATAGCATCGCTGAGAGCCTGAAGCGGTGGGCCTGATTCTGCAGCTCTCAAATAGGCATCCAATGCAGAGTCGGTGTCTGCTAGTGCCGCATAGGCCTGCCCGATAAGCAGCTCTACTTGTTGTAGCTGTGTGGTGCTTAGGTCTGTGCGGTCCAGAGTTGTAAGCAGGACCAGCGCTTCTTCGAATTGCTCGTCACGGAGCAGGGCTTCGCCGACAAGCGTTGCGATGCGGCCACGCAGTGCGCCATTTGAGATGCTGCTGAGCGGTATCGAGGTAAGCGTGAGCACATCGAATTGGTTCTCGCCAGAATCTTGAAGCAGTTCGGCGGCGGCCAGTAATAGCTCTGCTTGCTCATCTCCGCTTGCTGAGTTTGCCTGGCTGATTAGCTCGTCTATGGAGTCTGATGTAGACTCGGTCGCGGGAATCTCCTGCACAGCAGGCCCGCTCGATCCACAACTGACGATAACGCCGGCTAAAAAGAGCGCTGCCAGAATTCTGGGTCTGATGGTTATAGGTAGCATTTACGAGATAGCGATCGAGAAAGGCTCAGCTTGATTAAATGTTTGAATGGTAATCGGGAAGTAGTCGATGGATGTTCAGTTACTTTCCAATACGTGCA
The DNA here is from genome assembly GCA_030147705.1 of Gammaproteobacteria bacterium. Lineage (GTDB taxonomy): Bacteria > Pseudomonadota > Gammaproteobacteria > Pseudomonadales > Pseudohongiellaceae > UBA9145. The sequence goes on along the minus strand of JASBUV010000144.1, from coordinate 1,821 downwards.
ATTGCCTGTAACTGCCGGTTTTACAAGTTGCTCGAGTCTGTGCCAAGCGCAGTGCTTCAGGGCACAGAAGGCGCAGCATCAGGCTTGAATACAGAGTAATACAAGACCTCTGAACGGGCAATTTTTCCAGAAAATAAACTCGACGAGTCAACAGAGTAGAATATGCAAGCGGGTACCCTATTTATTGTCGCAACCCCTATCGGGAATCTGGATGACTTCACGCCCAGAGCGGTGCAAATCCTGCAGGAGGTCGACCTCGTAGCGGCGGAGGATACGCGGCATAGTAAGCCGCTGCTCGAGAAATTCGCTATAACGACTCCTCTGCGCTCCTATCACGATTTCAGCTCGCAAGCAGCGACGCAAAGGCTGATTGACGTTCTGTGTTCTGGTCAGTCTATCGCATTGATTTCAGACGCCGGTACACCCCTCATTTCCGATCCTGGATATAGATTGGTACGAGAAGTGCGCAATGCGGGTATTGCGGTGCTTCCTGTACCAGGGGCGAGTGCGCTTACCGCGGCGCTCTCAGTGTCAGGTTTGGCAACCGACAGATTTACCTTTGAGGGGTTTCTGCCTGCCAAAGCCGGTACCCGCCAGAATGCATTGAAAAATTTGGCGCAAGAAACGCGAACGCTCGTGTTCTATGAAAGTCCGCATCGTATCAGGGCAACAGTTACAGATATGTGTGAGCTATTCGGTTCGGCCAGAGAAATTTTCGTTGGGCGGGAACTGACAAAAATGTTCGAAACCCATTTTCTGGGAACGCTTGAAGCAGCTTTGGGTTGGCTGGATTCGGATGCCAATAACCAGAGAGGCGAATTCGTATTGGTGGTTCAGGGTTGCGCTCCGGAGGAATTGCAAGACCAGTCCCTCGCCAGCGCCCTGACTCTCGTGAAAGGGTTGCGTGGCGAAGTAAGCATGAAGCGTGCGGTGGCGTTGGCCAGTGAACTAACAGGTGTACGCAAGAACACGCTTTACCAGGCGGCTCTCGAGGAAGAGTCCGGATATTGATAAAAAGGTCTTGAGAGGTGGCTCGCTGTTGAGTAAGCTGCGTTCCGAGTCAGCCGGGCAATTGCTGTTCGACCACTCAATGAATTGCAGAGAGATACACATTGACTCGCTGCGATTCATTGCGTGGTCGGATAGAGGAAAGTCCGGGCTCCATAGAGCAGGGTGCCAGGTAACGCCTGGGGGGCGCGAGCCCACGGCTAGTGCAACAGAAAGCAAACCGCCAGATCATCTTCGATGGTAAGGTAAGGGTGAAAAGGTGCGGTAAGAGCGCACCGCGCGACTGGTAACAGATCGTGGCTAGGTAAACCCCACCCGGAGCAAGGCCAAATAGGAATCCGTTAATGTGGCTCGCATTGGATTCGGGTAGGCCGCTACAAGCCTGTGGTGACGCAGGCTGCAGATGAATAATTGTCCTCGACAGAACCCGGCTTACAGGCTGGCTCGTTTCTAGATTCTGCATTTCACGCCAGAAAACTACACTGGCCGTGACCTTCAAGTTCGTATTCTTCCGAAATACTTAAGAAATTACATTAATTATTTGGCCTAATAATCTGTAATTTCGGCAATTCTGTTGGTTCAAATCTGCCGGTTTCCCGCCACATTCTCGTTTTTTAGCGGCATGTTCGCGTAATTTCTTGAAAAAATTAACAAATTAGAGCTTGCACTGGCGCTAGCCTGTGCCTATAGTGTCTCTCAGTGGAGAAAAGTGGATTAAATTGTCGCTATGTGGAGATAAGTGGAGAATCTCCCGGCGCCATACCACGATCTATGGGGACAACAGTGTGTTTCGCGGCATAAACACTATCAATC
>JASBUV010000088.1 GCA_030147705.1 Gammaproteobacteria bacterium | reverse complement strand
GTTGCAACTTTTTGCCTATCGCATCGAAATCGGCCTGGATGCATTCCTGATATCGGGCGCACTGGCGATCGTGGTTGCCTTCTTTACGGTGAGCTATCAGTCGACTATCGCAGCGAATACGAATCCCAGTCTGACGCTCAGGGATGAGTAGTTGTGTGAATTAGAAGAGGAAAAAGGGGACGGATTTATTTTCCGGGTAGTCCCGCCTAGAGCCACACAAGTATTCATGGGTAACACCAAACTGAGAAAATAAATCTGTCCCCTTAATTATTTAATTACCGTTTTACCCGTCTGCCAAACCGCCAAGTTCCACGCAGTTTAAAAATCCCATAGAATTTTCTTGACAATGGCTACACTTGTAGCCATTCTTGGCTACGTTTGTAGCCAAAATATATTCCTACACTCTGGACCCGCGCTATGGAGAAGCTCTTCGACAGTCTCAGCAGTGCTTTTGCCTCATCTGATGGCGATACTCTCCTTGTAAACATTCTGTTGCAAACCACGCTGCTGGCATTACTGGCATTGCTCGCATGCTTGGCTTGTAAACGGCATGCCAGCGCACGCTACAACGTTCTCTTCTCGGCTATGCTTGGTCTGGTGTTAACAAGCGCTGTTTCCATCTGGATGCAGAGCAATGGCAATGCTTTTGTGCAATTTGAGTTTCCGGATCAAACAAGATTACAGGGCATAATACCGGCGCTGGATCTGACGGTGTCGAATGAAAATCTGATTGCACTGGACACCGACATGGCAAGTGCTGGTTCATCTGCGGTCAGCGCATCGAGCAGCACCTCCGAGCCCAAGTCGATCTTTCCAAGCATGCCCCTGATGCTCGGGATCACCTGGCTCGCAGGTTTTGCATTTTCGTTTTTGGGTTTAATGAGAAGCCTTCATCAGATTGGACGAATAGCTGATTCATCCAGAGTGCCAACTCCTGAAGAGAAACTAGAGCTCGCTGCTGCATCAGGTAACTCTATCGAGAACACACACATCCGAATTACGAGTTCAGTAGCGAGCCCAGTTCTCGCAGGTCTGGTCAGCCCGGTGTTGCTGATTCCAAATCGATTGCTCGCAACACTCAGCAAGGCCCAACTTCAGGAGATCCTGATTCATGAACTGGCGCATGTGAAACGCAACGATTGCCTGGCCAACTTTATCCAGAAACTTGTGCTTTGCGTGTTCTGGTTCCACCCCTTGGTGTACCTGATAGATCGCGAGCTAAGCAAGGCACGGGAAGAAGTATGCGACAACTATGTCCTCCAGCAGACGCCCGCACTTAACTATAGCGAGACACTCTTGGCAGTCACGTCAATGTGCCATCGAGTTCAGAACACGTACCAGGCAAAGCGTCTGAACCTGGGGATCATTTCCCTGCAATGGAAACTGGAAGACCGAATCCGCGAACTCTTGGACAACTCAAGGAGTCAAACAGTGAAACTATCAACTCAATCTCAATCTGTTTTGCTACTCACATTCATCTCACTCTCAGTATTTATTTCTGGCTGCCAGTTACAAGCGGCTGAGCAGACTACACCTGAAAATCAAAGCGGCGATTCATCAACGGAGCTACAGCGGCGCAATGTAGATCTGGAAGCAGCGCTGATACGTGAACGATTTGCGCGCAGCCTCACCGAGATGCTATCGATGCTAGACATGGCGGAATCGGAAATTGAACGGCGTGATCTCACGGAACTGATGCGAAGAATCTTTGCAGATATGGAGAATCGACTTGCGGATAACTCACAAGAGATTCTTGGTGAGGCAGCCGGCGAACTACTCACAGCGCTAGCTCGCTCTCTGGACAACTCACAGGATGATCGTGAAGAATTGAAGCGCAGCTTGACGCGCCTGCAAAGCGCTCTGGATCTGGGCATACCAAATCCACCACAGATAATGCGCGACCGACCGCGTTCTTCCGCACCAGTAAATTCACTTCGCTCTCTGAATGAAACTACGCTGCAAGTCGTCACCGCAGTGCAGGAACTCATGCATCCAACAGAAAATGGTGTTGCTCCTGATCTTCATTTGGCGAAGCAACAACTGGATGAGCATCGCAGCGAATTTTGGGATTCGCTTACGGATTATGAAAAGAGCACGCTGCTCAACTTCTACACCAACTATTGGTTAACTCTCGAAGACTATTCTGAGGCAATCAATACTTTTGAAGAGATGCTGACCATTGAGAATCTCGAATCCTCAACTCGCCTGCGTACTTTACGCTCATTGGGCCAGCTCTATATGGCCGAGGAACAATGGGAGCAGGCAATTTCCCGCTATCAGGAGTGGCGTGAACAATCGGAGGAAGAAGATACGGTCGTGTTCAGAGGGCTCTCCTATTCCAACTATCAGCTCGATCGGTTCGCAGATGCCTTACCCTACTGGCAGCAATATATGACACTTGCGTCCGAAACCGGCGATGCGCTTGATCGCAATGACTATGCCTACCTGAATGGCCTGTTCTTCAGCTTGGAGCTGTATGAGGAAGCCCTGGCAAACACCAAAGACATGATAGTACTGTTTAATGACCCTGTGGATTGGCGTAATTTACGGGCAGTACAAAGCAGATTGGGCATAGACAATACTCAAGAAGATAATCAGCCCGATCTTGGCTCATTAGAACCAGAATCGCTGCAGAGTCGGAACGCAGAGACCATTGCTGCCACTACCTCCCTGGATTCAGGCTATCTCCCAGTAGTTGTTATCCAACCGCCATATCCAGAGCACGCAGCGCGAGAGGGAATTGAAGGTTGGGTACTGGTCTCGTTCACAGTCGACGAGGACGGCCGTGTGGCGCACGAATCCATCAAAGTTGTAGATTCGGCGCCCGAATTCACTTTCAATCAAGCAGCTATACGAGCCGCACAAAATCTTGTTTACAATCCCAGAATACAGGATGGCGCTCCAATATCGGTTGATGACGTGCAATATTTGTTTCGATGGAGTTTGAACCGAGATGCCTAAGCAGAAAATAAACGAGCTGCCTCCCCTCTCTCGCGCCCAGCGCGAAATAATGGAGCTCATCTGGGATCACGGCGAACTCGGTGTTCAGGATGCGACTGCGCTGCTCAACAAGCAGCGCCCGGTGGCTCGCAATACCGTGCGCACACTACTCGAACGTATGCGTGAGAAAGGCTGGCTCAGCCACCGTGAAGACGGACGTAGCTATTTCTATTCAGCGACTGTTCCCAGAGAAGAAAGTCTTGGACAACGAGTAATGGATATGGTCGACAAAGCTTGCGGTGGCAATCCTGAGCGGCTCATGACCGCGCTGTTGCAGTATCGAGGACTGAGTGATGATGAGGCCGAAAGGATTCAGAAGATGCTGGATGACGCAAGAAAGGCACAGAGCGGAAACGGACGAAAGTAGAAAGCTGAGCCACTGACAAGAAACTCCAACAAACCAGAAAATCAATCTCCAGCCTTCGCTCACTCTCGCGAGTGTGGGCCCTAGAGTTCAGCAGCAACGATGCCGCATTACCCTTCGGTTAATGTCCCCTTTCGATTCTACTCTGTTATGCAAAAAGACGATCTGCTCAACAATCGACTGTTATGAAATTTCCAGAGAGTCATATCTGGAATCGGAAAGCAACAGTTATCCTGGGGATGAAGGTGGGCATTCTCGCCTGATAAATTTGTATGACTTCGATCTGATCAGCATTCTCTATGCATCAGAAATCTGCAGAAATACAGTGATATTTGTGGTCTGCAACTATCGCACTGAATTGGACAGCTTTTCACCCAGCCTGTAGAGTCCAGAATAGTCAGGAAAACGCACTGTTGTTTTCTCTCACCACTCTCACCACAACGACCACAACGGTTCGCACACGCCCATGGCCAGAAAGTCCAGCCGCAAGCAGGATCACAGCCCTGATAATACGCATCATGGCGCCAAGTCAGGGTCGGATGCGACTGCCGTGATCGCCGACAACCGTCCATCTGCAGTGGCACAACTCAAGCAGCAACAAACGCTCGACAATAGTGCCGCCAAGCACACGGGACAGGTCCCGCAGCAAGCGAACCAACAGTCTTCAATCCAGAATGCTGAGCATTCACCAGACCTAATCGCGGATCTCTCTCCTGGCGTCGAAAGAGGCATCGCGCAATTGGCGACAGACGAAGGCATCGGTCTCGTAGCTGGCAGCGAGTCGGTTCACGAACAGGAATCGCTCAATAGCGGTGCTTCCACCATGCAGCACAAAGAGACAACTGTTCAGCGTCAAGAGAAAGTCACCCAGCGACTCTCTGTGTTCAAAAAACTCAAAGAGTTTCTGTCGGTTAAATCTGTTGCTCTGGCTCTGGAAGGCATTGGGCATATTGCCGCCGGGGTCATCGCCGTTGCAGCGGGTGGCGCGACTGCTGCTTCATTGGTTGGCGTGGCACCCGGCACCATCGCAATTGTTGGCGGTGTTGGCCAGATTCTCATCGGTGTATCTAAATGGGTGCGCGCCGCAATCGTCGGATGGGCCAAGGCGCACAACGAAAATGGCAAGCCAACTGAGAAGGCCAAGGCCTGGATCGATGGTCTGACTGCATTCGAAGCCGCCATTGGCATTTCCTCTACTGTAGTCACGGCGGGCGCGTCAGCGTTGGTTGGCGCCATCATTGGCGGTATCGCGTCACTGGTGAAACTGATCCGCGCTGCCATGAGCGGCATCCTGAACAAGAAATTGCCCGATTGGGTCGTCATGCTTGAGGGTCTGGGTGGCGCCTTTGGCTCGTTAGCCTCTATGGTTGGCAAAGGTGCGTCAGGCGCGGTGGATGTCATCAAGTTTATAGTCAATTCCATCAAGTCATTCCGTGGCGCCGCTGCGGCCGATGAAGCAGCTGCGATGGAAGAGAAAGAAGGCGATGGCAAGCAAGGTGACAGCTAAGCGTTGGTAGGCGATGAGTATGAACACCAAACTGGATAAAGCACTGACCGCCATTTTTGCCAACCTGACGCTGATGGCAGCAACGCTGGGCGTATTAGCGGGGCTGGCTATCTCCCTGCTTGGGCTGGAAGGCTCTGGCGCTGAACAGATTGCCAATTACTCGATGCTGTTGCTTTTGATCCTTTTCCCTCTGCTATT
>JASBUV010000065.1 GCA_030147705.1 Gammaproteobacteria bacterium | reverse complement strand
TCGCGCCCGTAGGAAAAGGTGAGGTCAGACTGACTCGCAAAACCGCTGAAGCGGTCGTCTTCGTGCGATGCACGAGTCTGGAAATAACTGATTTCCGACATCTGATAGTTTGCACGGGCAACGCCCTGCATCTTCTGGGCTTTGACTCTATCTTCACTCGAAGTATAGAGGCCGTCCAGAGTGAAGCGATAGTCCCATCGCTCCTGGTCGATATCGACTTCGGCGCCAAAGTTAAGAGATTGTTCGTCTGTGTTACCCGATGTAAAGAGTGCGCCGAGTTCAATATTGCGTGAAATATCGCTTTGGGCCATTGCTGAGGTGCTAACAGCGGTGCCAATCATGGCCATTAAAAGGGTCTTACCTGAGATCATTATCTACTTCCGTAATTCAATTTACTTGTCCTAACGTTTTCGGCACCTTGTTCAGATCACTTAGTGTTGAAGTGGCTGAATTCGGCCTTGAACACCAATAAAGCGAGTAACGTTGAGATCAGCGCAATGCGCTGGAGTTGGCGTGATAATTGGGGTATAAGGCAGCTAACAGCGACTGCCAATGTCAATTGTCACATTGCTTTACGGTTTCGAGCGAGTTCAGCCGACAGGAATGCAATTCAACTATTCATGAAAATCCTCTATTTGCTGCGGCATGCAAAATCCAGTTGGGACAATGCCGATTTGCGGGATTTCGAACGTCCTTTGAGTGATCGCGGCGTCAACGACATTCCAGTCATGGCTCAGCGCTTCATCGATCGTGGTAGTGTCATAGACTGCATAGTCTCGAGCCCGGCAGTGCGCGCGAAGACTACTGCGCGTGCTATGGCTGACAAACTCAACTTTCCCAAAGATGAGATCATCAGCAACCCTGAGCTCTATTTCGCGGGTACCGGCATGTTTCTCAAAGCGACCAAACTGATGGATGAATCTGCCAATACTGCGATGTTGGTTGGACACAATCCGGCCATTACGGAGTTCGCTAATGCAATGCTCGGTGATGGCTCAGAAGAAATAGATAATATTCCTACCTGTGGACTGGTTGCGCTGGAGCTGCCCATAGAAAAATGGGCCGATGCGACGCTAGCCAGCGCCAGGCGCACACTGTTTGACTTTCCCAAGAAAGACGACGAATCGGATTGATGCGCGCTCGCTTGGTATTGTTACCGGTACTTGTCCTGTTAGCGGCGTGTGAACGCACTGAGGTATTTGAGGTAACAGAGAATGATGCAGAGACTGGCCGCTGGTACAGCAGTGAATTGCTTGGCCAGGGTCAGCAGGTATTCAGCCAGAATTGTGCGAGCTGTCATGGTGAACAGGCTCAGGGGCTGGAAGCGAATTGGCGCCAGCGCCTGGCAGATGGCTCATTACCGCCTCCGCCCCTCAATGGCACCGCGCACGCATGGCATCATCCGCTCTCGGTTTTAGTACAGGTAATTAGCGATGGCGGAATTGCACTCGGTGGCAAGATGCCAGCATTCGATGAGATATTGTCTGAGGAGCAGAAAAGGGCGGCTATCGCCTATTTTCAGAGTTTTTGGAGTGATGAGATTTATCAACAATGGCTGCAAATGGGCGGCGTACAGTAAGGCTGTCGCAATCGCGATAGGAGTTGTACTTGGCGCAGTCTCTAGTGCGCAACTACAGGCGCAATTGCAGCAGCCAGAGGTCTGGCAATCAGAATTGTTGCAGGGTCACGAACTCGTCGGTCGCATCTGGAGTGAAGAGCTGCAGGATTTTGTGACAGCCGAGCAACTGGCGGAAGAAATCCTGGGTGCCAGATATCTTCTTTTGGGTGAGAAACATGATAACCCGGACCATCATGCCCTGCAGTTGACCATTCTTCGTTTCCTGCTTGAGGAACAGCGGCTTGGCCTGCTCACATTGGAGATGATGGATGAGTCGGCAGCTGAAAAGCTTAAAGCGCTCCCGGATATCGATACGATGAGCGCCACTGAGTTGAAAACTTATCTGGTCTGGGATGATGCGGGTTGGGATTGGGAATTCTACGGCCCGTTAATCGAAGCTGCCTATGGCGAGGGTATCGAACTGCGAGCTGGCAATATCAGTCGCGCAACCGTGAGTGCGGTCTATGCAGACGAAAACTCAATCGATGTGAGCGGAGTTCTCTCGGCTGCAGCGGAAGAGCAACTCTTGATCGATATCGATGAAAGTCATTGTGGGCAGCTCCCTGAGTCGCAATTCCCTGCGATGTTTCGCGTTCAGCAAGCGCGCGATAAAGCGATGGCTGAAAGTATGCTCAGTGGAGACGTAGATGGGGTTTCTGTGCTTATTGCTGGCAATTACCATGTGCGGCACGATCTCGGAGTACCAAATTATCTTTTAGCTCGCGAAGCCGACCTTGAGCGCTCACACATCGTGTCAATCGCGGCCATGGAAGTCAGCGAAGGCGAGATCGACCCACGGGACTATCAGCAACTGCTCGAAGTGCAGGCGGCTTACGACTACCTCTGGTTCACTCCAGCGCTCACCAGTGAAGATTACTGCGCCTCCTTGCGTTCCTCGCAGTGAATCATCCTGATCGAGCGTGATGACAAGGCTCTTTGTCGAATTGCCGGGCGTAGTGCTTGAAGAATGGCAAGAATGTGTAGAAACTGAAAAGCATGAAACGACATCCTGAATTTTTTCAGTTCAAACACTGCAGCAATCCAGCAATGGTTCTGTTGCTGGTGCTAGCCTGTTTACTGCCTCCCAGCGCATTGAGTCAGCCGTTTCAGCCGCCACGCATGAATACGAGTCCGCTGGAATCTCTGGCATACGACGTGGGTGGAGAGTTCAATTTCGTCCGCGTGCAGTTCGACAGTTATTACGGTGGGGGCATGGGATATGGCCCATGGTCTATCGACTTTCCTGATGCGGATCGAAATTTTCTCCGCGGCGTATCCCGCCTGACCAATATTCGCGTCATGAGCGACCCGATCGTATTGCGTCTGGATGACGAACGCATCTTCGATTATCCCTTTCTCTATATGCTCGAAGTCGGGCAGGGCGGCGGCATCAGCATGCGTCCTGATGAGTCTCAGAATCTGCGCGAGTATCTGCTGCGCGGTGGCTTCCTGCTTATTGATGATTTCTGGGGTCAACGCGAGTGGGATAATTTCTACTCGGCGTTTACGCAGGTATTTCCGGACAGAGAAATTGTTGAGTTGCAACCAGACCATGAAATCTTTCATGTCTATTACGATATAGACGGCCCGCAGCTCATTCCCGCGTTGTACCGCACTGATGAATATGGCGAACAGGGAATTAACCATGCGTCGAATCATGCCATTCTGGATGACAGCGGACGGATCATGGTGCTGGTCAACTGGAATTCAGATATGGGCGATGGCTGGGAGCATACTTACCATCCGGCCTATCCTACTCGCTACGCGAACGCTGCCTATCAACTGGGTATTAATTACCTGATGTACTCGCTGACTCACTAGCTGTATCTTCTTCCAGACCAAGCCAGCGTCGCGCTTCAGACAGACTCGTAAAGTATTCGGTCTCCCATCCGGGAATGTCGGAAGCTTGCTCAAGATAAACGCGATAGACATTGGTTAGTCCACGAATCACTTGTTTAGTCGCCACAACAGCAACCTTCACTCCCGGATTGAGGGCAATGAAATCCGCATCTTGTTCTGCAATTGCTCTCACGCCAGGAATAGTCAGTTTCGAAGTCTTGGCCCCGGTAGCGTCACATATTACATACTTAAAAGAAGAGAAATTTGGTAGGTGTAGCATTGCAGAATTGGCAGCAAGCAATTCTGCGTCTTCCAATTCATCCAGCTTGAGATGAATGCCCGTATCTTCTTGAATGATCTGATAGGCCATTGTTCACTTGGTGCTGGCTAACCAGCGCTGCGCTTCGTTCTTGAATTCGAAATATTGTACACGCCACATCTGGTCTTCTTTGACAACTTCGGCCGTTGACCGGTACACATTGATCATGCCTCGAATCACATCGGCTCGCGCGAGAACGGCTATCTTAAGCCCGGGGTTGCGGCTGACATGCTCGGCATCACGCTTTGCGACTTCGCGAACGGCGTTTGCTGTGAGCTCCATCTGGGCAACATCAAGCAGATCGATGACGACGTGCGACAGAGACTCAAATTTTGGGTGCGAGTGAATGATTTCGTGAGTCGCATAGACTTCGTCATCATCCACTTTGTTCAGTTTAATGCAGATACCACTACCATCTGTTAATACTTCCATGCTCCTGACAAACCTCTCTACACTTATCACTTCATGACAGGTGAAACGTGGCTTGAATCAATGGTCCATCGGATTGGCTTTATCCGGGTCTACATCCAGTGAGTTGCACTGCGTTTCGAATGCTTTCCTGGTGAGGTGCTTGCTGCGCAGCAGCCCGACCAGTGCGGCGTGGCAGATATAGTCTGCACTTACTTCAAAATAACGTCGTAAATCGGCGCGAGCTTCACTCAAACCGTAGCCATCGGTGCCCAGAACGAGATATTCCGAAGGCATCCAGCGAGCGATGCTGTTTGGTAGCGCTTTCATATAGTCACTCGCCGCCACGTAGACAGCCTTCTGATCAGAGAAAAGCTGTGTCACGAGCGGGACTCGGGCTTCTGCGTGCGGGTGCAATCGATTGTGGCGCTCGCAGGATTCCGCTTCCCGGCAGAGTTCGTTGTAACTCGTCACGCTCCATACGCTTACCTGATGACCGAGTGCTTCGAGCCGTGCTTTCGCAGCCAGAACCTGCTGCATGATGGCTCCGCTGCCGAGTAGGTGGATACGGGACTCTGCGGCACCGTCAGTGCTGCTATACAGGTAAGCCCCGGAAAGAATGCCTTCACTGATACCCGCCTTATCCGGCATGGCTGGCATCAGATAGTTTTCGTTATAGGCAGTCAGGTAGTAGAAGATGTTTTCCTGCTCCTGATACATGCGCCGGATGCCGTCCTGTACGATCACAGCCAACTCGTAGGCGAAGGCAGGGTCGTAGCTCTTAAGGTTGGGATACGTGCTGGCAAGAATGTGGCTGTGGCCGTCCTGATGCTGAATGCCTTCGCCATTGAGCGTTGTTCGCCCTGCAGTGCCGCCGATCAGAAAGCCGCGACAAAGCATGTCACCGCAGGTCCAGATCATGTCGCCAACCCGTTGAAAGCCGAATATCGAGTAGAAAAAATAGAACGGAATCATTGGCACATTGTGAATCGAATAGGCGGTGCCTGCCGCGAGAAAGGAAGCCAGCGCTCCTGTCTCACAAATGCCTTCCTGCAAGATCTGGCCATCCTCTGCTTCTCGGTAGGCAACCAGAGTCTCCGCATCGACAGGGGTATATTTTTGCCCTTGCAGAGAGAAGATGCCGGCGATCTTGAACAGGGCTTCGAGCCCAAAAGTGCGCGCCTCGTCCGGTACGATCGGGACGATGTATTTGCCAATTTGTTTATCGCGCAGCAGCGTTGAGAGTATGCGTACCAGCGACATGGTCGAGGATTGCACGCGTTCGCCAGAGCCCTGCAGAATCGCATTGAAGGTTTGCAGCTCGGGGGCTGCCAAGCTGGCACACTCGTGGCGTCGCTGCGGGATCGCTCCCCCAAGCGCCTTGCGCCGCTGCTGCAAATAGCGCAATTCCGGACTATTGTCCGCGGGTTTATAGAACTCGGCTCGCGCCAGCGCTTCATCGTCTAAAGGAATGCCAAAGTTGCGCCCGATTTCCTGACGCTGCGCCGCATCGAGGTTTTTCTTCTGATGCACAGTGTTGCTGCCCTGGGCACCTACAATGCCATCGCCCTTAACGGTCTTGACCAGAATGACGGTCGGCTTGCCGCGATTGGTCAGGGCGCGAGCGTAGGCAGCGAAGATCTTGGTGGCATCCTGACCGCCCCGCTTGATCTGTTTCACTTCCTCATCACTGAGGGCATCCATCATTTCTTCGAGTTCGGCATTGCCGTGCACCCAGTGCTCGCGCTGGCGGTCTCCACTCAGGACTGAATAGCGTTGATAGTCGCCATCCACGCATTCTTCCATGCGGCGACGTAAGGTCCCGTTGTCATCGGCAGCCAGTAGCGTGTCCCAGCCACTGCCCCAGATCACCTTGATGACATGCCAACCAGAGCCGATGAACGAGGCCTCCAGTTCCTGGATGATCTTGCCGTTGCCTCGCACCGGGCCGTCCAGACGTTGCAGATTGCAGTTCACAACGAGGATCAAATTGTCGAGATTCTCGCGCGCAGCGATATTGATTGTCCCGAGTACCTCGGGCTCATCGGCTTCACCGTCTCCGATGAAACACCACACCTTGCCGCCCTGTTTGGGTTTGAGCCCACGATTTTCCAGATATTTGGCGAAGCGTGCCTGATAGATCGCGGTAGGCGTACTCAGTCCCATTGACGCATTGGCCACCTGCCAGTAGTCAGGCATTGAGCGCGGATGGGGATAAGAGCTGAGGCCACCGCCTTCTCCCAATTCGCGGCGATAGTTCTCCAGATGATGCGTCTGCAAACGACCTTCCAGCCAGGACCGCGCATAGACACCCGGAGCGGCATGAGGTTGCAGTATAACCAGGTCACCACCGTAGTCCTCGCTGCGCTGGCGGAAGAAATGATTGAAGCCGACTTCCATCATGGTGGCGGCGGAGGCATAGGTGGCAATATGGCCGCCCACGCCTGTGCCAGCATCCTGAGCGCGGAGGACCATGGCCATGGCGTTCCAGCGCAGCACATTTTCGAGCTTTTGTTCGATGGCGAGATCGCCCGGATAGGGCGCTTGCTGGCTGACCGGAATGGTATTGAGATACGGAGTGTTTACCGAAACAGTGCTTGTGCCCGTCAGACTGCGTTCTCTGCTCCATTGCGTGAGACTTGCGAGAATGCTCTGTACGCCCTCGGCACCGTACAGATCATGAATATTGGCGAGAGCCTGCAGCCATTCCTGCCGGTCTTCTGCCAGCAGAGTTTCGATGGCGGCGCGGTGATCAGGCTTGATATACAACTTGTCATTCATGGCTTTCGGCTTCTTCTTGTGATTCTGTTAGTGGGCTGAGGGTGTTAGAGTCTCCATTTGGCGGGCTCGGGTGACGGAAGAGCAAGACAGGAAACTCTCAACCGACACTTTAAAAAAACCTGCACCGATTTGGCTGTAACCAGGCTGTAATTAAATGGTATCAACGGACTGGCAATCATAAACACTATTGCCAAGCGCTCGCAGCGCTTTCAGCAGTTTTAATAGCCAGTACAAATAACCAGTCGAAATAGTCAGTCCCAACAGGTCAGTCCAACAGATAGTACCGCACTTGGCACAAACAGGAACCCCAAAATGAAAACAACAATGCTCTTTCCGTTTTTGGCATTCGCGCTTTTGAACGCTTGTTCACAGGAATCAACGAGCTCGTCTGAACCTGTGCCTGATTTGCTCAGGCTCGACGTTGTCTCCAATCAGCCACATCTGCTGAGCGGAGGCAATGTGTTGCTTTCGATTACCAGTAATGCTGCGGCAAGCGAAATCTCCCTACAGTTGCCTGAAGGCGCGTCGAACTCGCCATTGCATCCGATGACCATCGCACAGAATGAGACGGTGTATCAAACGTTAGTGAACGATCTTCCGCTCGGTGAAAGTACGATCAGTGCAATGCACGGGGCACTGAAGTCTTCAGTGGACGTGAGCAATTATCCTCTTTCGGGCCCCATTATTTCGGGAGAACAGCAATCTCCGTATTTTTGTGTCAACGAGTTGGCAGCTGATCGCGACGGCAATCCCCGTCGCTTCGCAATAGGCAATGGTGATTTTATTGCCGCTGAAGATGTCGCAGAAGAC
>JASBUV010000064.1 GCA_030147705.1 Gammaproteobacteria bacterium | reverse complement strand
AAGCAAGAGATGAATAGCGCAACGCAAAAAGCCATACCCAGTGAGCTGATCGACAGGTTCGGTCGGCGGGTTGACTATATCCGTCTCTCCGTCACGGACCGCTGCGACTTTCGCTGCGTCTATTGCATGACCGAGGACATGACCTTTTTGCCGCGCAAGCAAATCCTGTCGCTCGAAGAACTCTATGAAGTCGCCCGTGCCTTCACCTCGATGGGGGTCAAGAAGATCCGTCTGACAGGCGGTGAACCGATGGTGCGTTCCGATGTAATGTCGCTGATTGAGAAGCTCGGAGCACTGCCAGGTCTGGAAGAGTTGCTACTCACCACGAACGGCGCACAGCTGGACAAGTATGCTGAGCCACTGCGTGCGGCAGGGGTTAATCGCATTAATATCAGCATCGATAGTCTCGACAGCGAGCGCTTCACGCGTATTTCCCGTGTTGGCAAGCTCGACAAAGTACTCGCAGGAATCGATGCCGCTATCGCAGCGGGTTTCGAGCGGATTCGCCTCAATTCGGTCATTATGCGTGGCTACAATGAAGATGAGGTGCTTAGTCTGACGGAGTATGCGCTGCAGCGAGACATCGATATCGCTTTTATCGAAGAGATGCCGCTGGGCGAGGCTTCTGATCATTCCCGCGAAGAGACCACCTGCAGTAATGACTGGGTCCGGGACGTGATCGCCAGCAAATATCAACTGGTCGATAGTGCCGAGAAAACCGCCGGTCCGTCGCGCTATACGCAGGTCGTTGGCTATAAGGGACGAATAGGATTTATCTCACCGGTGTCGCACAATTTTTGTGCCGACTGCAATCGTGTACGAGTGACTGTCGAAGGGCGGTTGCTACTCTGTCTCGGCAACGAGCATTCTGTCGATTTGCGCGCCATTCTGCGCGACCCCGACAAATCCTTCCAGGATCTGCAACAGGCCATAGTCGACTCCCTGGATATCAAGCCGGAGCGACACTATTTCTATGACAAGGATCATGCACAGCCGGTGCGTCTGATGAACATGACTGGCGGCTAGGCTCAGGGAAGCATTTCACAGCAGGCAGGAACAGCATGGGCGTCGAAACTCCTCTTAATATCTCGGTTATCACCGTATCCGATACGCGCACTCCGGAGACTGACAAGTCTGGAGATGTGCTGGTAAACAGTCTTCAGGAAGCAGGGCATGCACTGCACTCGCGTGCCATCATCAAGGATGATGTGTATTTGTTGCGCGCCGCAGTTTCGCAAAAAATAGCAGACCCGGATGTGCACGTTGTGCTCATGACAGGTGGCACTGGCTTCACGCATCGCGATAACACCCCCAAAGCCATCACGCCCTTGTTTGATGAGGAGATCAGTGGCTTTGGTGAACTGTTCCGTCAGCTCTCGTATGAGGAGATCGGTACTTCCACCATTCAGTCCAGGGTTTTCGCGGGTCTCGCTAATGGCACGATTATCTTCTGCTTGCCCGGTTCACCCGGCGCCTGTCGTACAGGGTGGGACAAAATCATCGCAGAACAGCTCGACAGTCGGCACAAGCCCTGTAATTTCGTCGACAAGCTGAAGCGCGAGTAGCTTCGCAGAGCGCCTTCTTTCAGGAAAATCCTTCCACCTCACTGCTGCACGCAACTGTAGGCCAACTGTTGCGGGTTAAGGCTGCGTCTTTGTGCATCACAGCTAGCTGTTCGGGGTGTAACCTGGGGCTGATTGAAGATGCAGGAGATACAGGGAATGCAGTATAGGGAATGCAGGGAGAGTAGAGATAGTGGTTAAGCCGGTCGGGAAAACTGCCGAAACCAGTAAGCTGTCAGGGTGGGCAGTGCTGGAAGCGAGAGGCTATGGGGTACAGATCATTGGGCTGGATAAGAAAACGCCAGCTTGGTTGAGGACCGCGCTGGCGTTTAGGTGTAGCGTTGTTCGGAAGGACTCTGCATGGTGCCTCCTTCTGGTAATGTTGATTAAGCGGCGATATAGACGATGCCTGCGGGTACGGCCAGGGCAGCAACTACCAGGGCGATACTGATTACAGTGGCTTCGACAATAGGCTTCGCTTTTTTGATAGCGTGAGTCATTGATTTACTCCTTAATGGTCCTTGTGAATGTGATTGTGTTTCGTTGTTTCCTCAACACGGTGCGAATAGTAACACAATGCGTGGATAATGGTAACAAATTTGACTAAAAACCCACGTAAACCCTGATAAAGTAACAGTATGTTGTCAAAAATATCGAATCTCCTATAAATCCGTGTAAAATCAGGTGATTATGACGATTTTGTCATACAAAAAGTTTGCCGGTGAGTTTCCTGGATTTACAAAAATGACGATGGTTAAAGGGCTTGCGAGCTATCAGTTAGTTTCTGAATTTGTGTTCATTTTCGTAACATATGGTAACACTGCGAAATTGGGGCAATTCAGTTCAGTTAAAGGAGGGAAACAGTGGAAATTGACAAAGAGTTGCTAAATTCTCCTCTCAAAGGTCATGTCATTGCGCTGCCAGAAAGCCGCCAGCTGGATGTGCTGGCCACGCTGTTTGAGAGGCGACAGGCAAGCGTGCTGCGCGTCCCGCTGGTATCCATTCTTGACTCGCCAGATCAGCAAGCAGTTGTTGCCTGGCTCGAAGCGTTCATCGCCGCGCCACCCGACCTGTTGATTGCGCTGACGGGCGAAGGACTGCGCAGGCTGCGCGCTTGTGCTGAGCGCAATGAGATGGAGGAGCCGTTTATTGCCGCGCTGTCCAATGTGCAGGTGTTGAGTCGTGGCCCGAAACCTGCACGCGCGCTGCGAGAGATGGCGCTGGATGCACCGCAACTGGCACTGGCTCCGACCACAGACGGGGTGATTGAATCCTTGGCTTCCATGCAGCTGACCGGGCTGCGCGTGGCAGTTCAGCTCTATGGAGAAGACCCAAACCTGAAGCTGATGAGTTATTTGCAGACCCGGGACGCCGATTCGATCAGCACCGTGGCTCCCTATGTCTACGCAGATCAGAGTGACACCAGGGAAGTGATCGAGCTGATTGGCAAGATGAGTCGCGCTGAGGTTGAGATGATTGCGTTTACCAGCAAGCCTCAGCTTCGCCGCCTCGAATCGGTTGCCAGGGAGCATGCCTTGACCGAGGAACTAACGACCGGACTGGAGCAGGTATTGGTAGCCGCAATTGGGCCGGTAGTGGGGGAGGAATTACGCGCGGCAGGCTATCGGGTTGATGTGATGCCTGAATCTTCATTCTTTATGAAGCCCCTGGTCAGAGCCGCCGAAGAGGCATTCGCAGCTCGAGATTTGGCATAGAGGATTCAGGTCGCATTGGATAGAATGGCGCGCGAATAACAAAAGGTAGTCCGTAATGCGCATCATGACTTTCAACTGTAATGGAATACGAGCAGCCGCGAGGAAAGGCTTTTTCGACTGGCTGCCGGAGAGCAATGCGGACATCATCTGTCTGCAGGAAACCAAGGCACAGATAGATCAATTAACCGATCCTGTGTTCCGCCCGGAAGGCTATGACTGCTATTACTACGATGCCGAGAAAAAGGGCTACTCGGGCACGGCGATGTTCTGTCGCCAGCAACCGGACAAAGTGTGCAAGGGCCTGGGATTCGACATTGCTGATACAGAAGGGCGTTATATCCAGGCCGATTTCGATGGTCTGAGTGTTGTCTCTCTCTACTTGCCGTCCGGCTCATCCGGTGACGAGCGGCAGGCGCGCAAGATGCAGTTTCTGGATTTTTTTGGTGAGCATTTGCGCAAGCTGAAGCGCAAGAAGCGTGAATTCATCATCTGCGCAGATTGGAATATTTGCCATAAGGAAATCGACCTCAAGAACTGGAAGGCAAATCAGAAGAATTCCGGCTTCCTGCCGGAAGAAAGAGCATGGCTCGACATGGTCTACGATGAGTTGGGCTATGTTGATGCGTTCAGGGTAGTCAATCAGGAGGCTGAGCAGTATTCCTGGTGGTCGAATCGCGGTCAGGCGCGCGCCAAGAACGTGGGGTGGCGTCTGGATTATCATGTCGTGACACCGGGCTTGCGAAGCAAAATTCGTAGCGCTGAAATCTTCACCGGTGAAAACTTTTCTGACCACGCACCAGTCATATTGGAGTATGCGCTTTAGCAGGCTCTTGGTGGTAAAGGCGTGTGCCTATACCTGTAACCATACTTGAGAAGCTTGCTGTAGCCAGGCATCAGTCCCCCGAATTGGGGATGCCATCCGCGAGCGTATTTGTTAGTTTTTAACGCTCCCATTAGCACACACGGGAATAACAATGACAGAGTCGGGTTTGAAAGCAGACCAATTCAGAAAGCAATCCGGGATTATTGTTAATGCGTGCCTCGTGGCCTGTGCGCTGCTGTTTTCCCTGACGGCAGTCGGTCAGGAGCTCGTAGCGGTCATCGACACCTCAAAAGGCGAGATCCGCGCCGAGCTGAATGCGCAGGCTGCACCAACTACGGTGGCAAACTTTGTCAATCTTGCTCAACGAGGCTTTTACGACGGGCTGACCTTTCACCGTTATGAACGCAACTTCATGATCCAGGGCGGCGACCCGCAGGGCGATGGACGCGGTGGTCCAGGCTACCGGTTCACGGGTGAGGTGTTACTCAAGCACAATCGGCCGGGCATTCTCTCGATGGCCAATTCGGGCCCCGGTACCGATGGCAGCCAGTTTTTTATCACCCACCTTGCTACTCCCCATCTCGATGGCTTGCACTCAGTCTTCGGGCGCGTGATTTCAGGGCAGGATGTCGTCAATAACTTGCGCCGCCGGGACGTGATCAACAGTATCCGAATCGAAGGCGATACGGCCGCAGTTCTGGCGCGGCGCCAGCAACGCGTGGACGAATGGAATGCGGTGCTGGATGCGAATTTTAGCGAACTACAGCCAGCTCCCTGATCCTCAGAATACTTTCTTGAAGGGTTTGACAGTGACATTGGCGTAGACGCCCGCTGCCACGTAGGGGTCGGCATCAGCCCATTGTTTCGCGTCATCCAGACTATCGAATTCCGCAACCACAAGTGAACCCGAGAATCCGGCATCGCCGGGATCAAGGTTGTCAATTGCAGGATGTGGGCCGGCAATTAGCAAGCGTCCGGCATCTGCCAGCTGTTGGAGTCTCTCCAGATGCGCTGGTCTGACTGAGAGTCGTTTACTCAGGCTGTCGGCAACGTCTTCACTGATGATGGCGTAATACATAGTCTCTCTTCTCTATTATAGGTCTTCACATTATAGCGCTTCACAGGTTTTGGGTTTTATAGCGGCTGCTATTTCCGTTGTGGCTGTCTCGATAAGTCCCGTTCGATAAATCTCATTCGATACGTCCCGGCTCGCTCTCCGTCTGATTTGGATTGAAACTGACCATGGAGCAGCAATTTAGGCCCCAATTGGCCATCAAAGAAGCGATTTGCGATTTGCTGCCGGCAACTACTTAATAAATCCCGGGCAAAGTACATCAAATGCATGCAATTCGCTGCCGATGTAATACACTCTGCCACCGTTCGCAATGAGTTACAGAGTACGTATAAAGGTCGGTCAATGAGTGAATTCTATCAGGTTCATCCTGACAATCCGCAAAGCAGGGTGATCAAGCAGGCGGTGGATGTACTTTATCGAGGCGGGATCATCGTCTATCCCACGGATTCAACCTATGCCCTGGGTTGTCATATCGGAGACAAGAACGCACTGGACCGAATTCGCCGCATCCGTCAATTGCCTGACCAGCATAACTTTACGCTGGTGTGCAGCGATCTCTCCGAAATATCCACCTATGCCCAGGTTGGCAACAGCGCCTATCGAATTCTCAAGGCGTACACGCCGGGGCCATACACGTTTATTCTCAAAGCGACGCCCGAAGTACCGCGACGGCTGATGTATCCGAAACGCAAAACCATCGGTATTCGTGTGCCCGATCATCCCGTGGCACAGGCCATTCTGACGGCGATGGGCGAGCCGATCATGAGTACGTCGTTGATTCTCCCGGATCAGGAGCAAATTGTTGATCCTTATGAGATGCGGATGAAACTCGGCAAGCTCGTGGATTTGATCATTGATGGCGGCGCGTGTGGACTGGAGCCCACCACCATGATTGATCTCGTGGAAGGCGTTCCGCAGGTGGTCAGGGTCGGAAAAGGAGACCCCGACCCCTTTGTATGAGCCGGATATCTGAGCCTTTTCTCTGAACCTTTTACCTTAACAAGGTTATAATTCGCGCACACTCAGTTATGACAACTGTAGCGCTTTTTTAGATCGACTATCCGCGTGGCGGGGGAGTACCACTTGTCTACAGCAGTATCGCAACGACGCGTCTTGTCAGGGATGCGACCGACCGGACGTTTGCACCTGGGCCATTTGCACGGCGTATTGAAGAACTGGATCAAATTGCAGCACGAATATGAGTGCTTCTTTTTTGTTGCCGACTGGCATGCGCTGACCACGCACTACGGCGAGCAGGATATCTTCTCCGAAAATGTCATTGAAATGGTAATTGACTGGTTGGCTGTTGGCGTCAATCCAGGCTCCGCCGCATTGTTTGTGCAATCGCGAGTACCAGAGCATGCTGAGCTGCATTTGTTGCTGTCCATGATTACGCCGCTGGGCTGGCTCGAACGCGTACCGAGCTACAAGGATCAACAGGAGAAGCTGAGCGAAAAAGATCTGGATACCTACGGATTTCTCGGCTATCCACTCCTCCAGGCGGCCGATATTCTGATTTATCGTGCGGGTCATGTGCCGGTTGGTGCAGATCAGGTTGCGCATGTAGAGCTAACCCGTGAAGTGGCCCGGCGCTTTAATCACGTCTATGGCCGCGAGCCGGGTTTCGAGGAAAATGCTGAGGCTGCAATCAAGAAGATGGGCAAGAAGGCCGGTCGACTCTACAGTCAATTGCGCACTGCGTATCAGGAGCAGGGCGATCATGACGCGCTGGGCAAAGCGCAGGCCTTGCTCTCTGAGCAGCAAAATATCTCCATAGGCGATCGCGAGCGCTTGTACGGCTACCTGGAAGGTGGCGGCAAGATGATTCTCGCCGAGCCGCAGGCGTTGCTTACACCGGCCTCGAAGATGCCAGGGCTGGACGGTCAGAAGATGTCCAAGTCCTACAACAACACCATCAGCCTGCGTGAACCTGTTGAAGAGGTGGCCAAGAAGATCAGCACCATGCCGACCGATCCGGCGCGTGTGCGTTTGACTGATCCGGGCGACCCCAAGAATTGCCCCGTCTGGCAGCTCCATGAAGCCTACTCGGACGAGGAAACCAAAGACTGGGTAGTCGCTGGATGCAAGAGCGCCGGTATTGGCTGCCTGGAGTGCAAGAAGCCCGTGATCGATGCGGTCGTGGCTGAACTCGAGCCCATTCAGGAGCAGGCCAAACAATACGAGAAGGATCCCGATATCGTGAAATCCATTCTCGCCGAAGGTGCTGAGACAGCGCGTGAGTGTGCTCGGGAGACGCTTGCTGAGGTTCGTTCGGCGATTGGGCTGAGTGGCTGGTAACAGAGATTGAATGCGGGTTCCGGGTTGGGCATTTTGTTGCTAATTCGGGTAAAATTGCCGCTTGAAAACTATCGTGAAGAACTAGAGATTGACTGCAACCATTAGCGAAGAAGAGCCAGGACAACCTGACCAGACAGGCGTTGCTGCGACCCCTGAAGAATCCGATTCAGCGATTCCCGAACAACAGGAACTTCCACTTGCCATCATTGGTGGCAAGGCG
This sequence comes from Gammaproteobacteria bacterium, assembly GCA_030147705.1. Classification (GTDB taxonomy): domain Bacteria; phylum Pseudomonadota; class Gammaproteobacteria; order Pseudomonadales; family Pseudohongiellaceae; genus UBA9145. The sequence goes on along the minus strand of JASBUV010000064.1, from coordinate 3,818 downwards.
TTCACTGATGTCCCCAAAGATTTGTATATCCCGCCGGATGCGCTCGAAATATTTCTCGAGGCTTTCGAAGGGCCTCTCGATTTATTGCTGTACCTGATCAAGAAACAGAATATCGATATTCGCGATATCAACGTTTCCGAAATCACTGACCAGTACATGGCCTATGTTGACCTGATGCAAGCGGGGCAGTTTGAGCTCGCTGCAGAGTATCTGGTCATGGCTGCGATGTTGGCCGAGATCAAGTCGCGCATTCTGCTGCCTCGTCAGGAAGAAGAGGAAGTGGATGAAGAAGATCCGCGCATGCAACTTATTCGTCGCTTGCAGGAGTACGAGCGCTTCAAAAAGGCAGCCGAAGACATCGACGAGATTCCGCGTCTCGACCGGGATATTCACCTCGCTGCCGCCGCGCTACCAAAGATCGAAAAAGTGGCTGCCGACCCGGATGTGGAGCTCGACGAGATATTACGCTGCCTGGCGCGCGTGCTGAATCGTGCCGATATGTTCGAGCATCACCATATTCAATTGGAAACCCTGTCAACGCGAGAAAAAATGTCAGAGATTCTGGCGAGGATTTCCAGCAGCAAATTCGTTCCTCTGGTGTCATTGCTCATCAGGGAGGAGGGGCGCCTCGGCGTGGTCGTGACGTTTCTGGCGATGATGGAGCTGTTGAAGGACTCCATGATCGAGATAGTGCAATCCGAACCTTTTGCGCCGATCCACATCAAGTCGCGTGGACGGGATGAAGAGTCAGTAGTGGCGGTAGAAAATGAGTGAAGTAGATAACAAGGTCAAGATGATTGTCGAAGGCTTGCTGCTGGCAGCCGGCCGTCCGCTGTCACTGGACAATATCATCGCGGTGTTCAGCGATGATGAGAAGCCGGACAAGAAGGAATTGAAAGACGTCATGGAGTCGATCGCCGATTCCTGTGACGATCGCGGTTTCGAACTGATCGAAGTGGCTTCAGGTTACCGCTTTCAGGTGAAGCAGGAAATCAGCGAATGGGTCGCCAAGCTCTGGGAAGAGCGTCCGCCGCGCTATACCAGAGCGTTGCTGGAAACCCTCGCGCTGGTGGCATATCGACAGCCCATTACCCGTGGTGACATCGAAGAAATTCGCGGTGTCGCTGTGAGTCCTAATATTATTCGCACCCTGCTGGACAGAGAGTGGATTCGCGTCGTGGGTCACCGCGATGTGCCCGGGCGGCCAGCCATGTTCGCCACCACCAAACAGTTTCTCGACTACTTCAACTTGAAGAGCCTGCAAGAGTTGCCACCTTTGTCCGAGGTGAAAGCGCTGGATGCGGGTAACAAGGAAGTCGATCTGACCGAAGAGCTGTTCAATCAACGTGTCCTCGATATACCTGAGGATGCGGTGGATGAGAACGCCATTGAACTCAGCGATGAGGAGAAGGCCGAACTCCTGGCGGAAGAAGAAGCGATTGAGCTTGCGAAGAAGCCGCTGGATGAAATCTTGCAAGACGATCCCGCCAAAAAATTTGCCGAGGCTGAGCTTGATGACGATGAAGACGGCGAAGCGGGTGAGGGCGACGAAGACGAGAGCGTCTCAGTCTCCGAAGAAGATGATGATGCAGTCGGCGAAGACGAAGAGGACGATCTTGCGGAGGACGACGACTGGGAAGAAGACGCTGAGCTGGCCGAGACGGAAGCGATGGTTGATGCTTTCGATCTGTCTGATCATCAGCCTGCCGGTGCGCATGAAGAATCCGATGCGGGCGAGCAACTTGAGTCGCAGGATGATGATTCTCAAAGTGAGTCTGATGAGCAGCATGCCTATAGCGCGGAGGATTCTGATGAGCTCGAAAGTTCGGACGATGATTCGGATGCGCAAAATAATCCCACAAGAGCATCTTCTGACGAGTAAGGCGCTTGCCTGCTGATACTTTGGCTACTATGGACAACACAGAGAAACTACAGAAAGTACTTGCCAGAGCTGGCTTCGGTTCACGACGCGAAGTCGAGAACTGGATTGCTGCCGGTCGCATCAAGGTCAATGGCAAGATTGCTGAAATCGGCGAGCGAGTTTCCGATGAGGATCTAATCGTCGTAGACGGCAAAAAACTCGCGCCGCAAAAGAAGATCAAGGAAGAGCGCCGGGTCCTGCTCTACAACAAGCCGGAAGACGAAATCTGTTCGCGCAAAGACCCGGAAGGCCGGCCCACAGTGTTTGATCGTTTGCCACCCATCAAACACGGACGCTGGGTCTCAATAGGTCGCCTCGACATCAACACCAGTGGCTTGCTTCTCTTTACTACCGATGGCGAACTCGCCAACAAACTGACGCATCCCAGCAGCCAGATTGAACGAGAGTATGCTGTGCGGGTGATGGGTGAAGTAAAGCCTGAAATGATTCAGGCGATGCACAAAGGCGTGGTGATCGATGGCCATCTGTGTCGTTTCACCGATATCCAGTACTACGCAGGTGAAGGGATCAATCAGTGGTACCACGTAGTGCTCATGGAAGGCCGCAATCGTGAGGTTCGCAAGCTTTGGGAATCGCAGGGCCTGAAGGTCAGTCGCTTGAAACGCGTCCGTTTCGGGCCGATTTTCATTCCCAGTGAGGTAACCCGCGGCAAGTTTCAGGAACTCAAAAAGCAGGAAATCGACAAACTGCTGAAAGCTGCCGAAGCGAGTTCCGAGTAGTCATCCCACCTGATCGTTTAATGACTATGGTGCTATGCCAACCAGTCGGGCTGGATGTTCAGATGGACTTGTCAGATTGACTTGTCAGTTAGAATAGTCGGCCAGCCATTTCTCTGCATCAAACTCTCTGGCATCCAATGCTTGTCCATGTATCGCTTGTGCTTCCGGGCTGAACAGGAACAGATAGGCTGGCATCAAGGATTCCGGGGTTGGAACGCTTTCCGGGTTTTCGCCTGGATACGCATCACGGCGCATTGCAGTTCGTGTACCGCCAGGATTAAGACTGTTGACGCGGATCTTTGATGTGGCTGCGAGTTCGTCCGCCAGAGTCTGCATCAACCCTTCCAGAGCAAATTTCGACACGCTGTAGGCGCCCCAATAGGCGCGTCCCTTGCGGCCCACGCTGGATGAGATAAACAGCATCCGCGCATCCTTCGAACGCTGTAGTGCTGGCAATAGCGCGCGCGTTAAGTAGAAGACAGCGTTCACGTTAACTTCCATCAACTGCGCCCATTCTTTCTCGGGATAAAACTCGATAGGGCTGCGAGCGCCCAGCAGGGCGGCGTTGTGAACAAGCCCATCCAGGCATTCAAACTGCTCGTTCAGTGACTCGGCCAACTGTTTGTAGTCTGCGTCGCTCGCCTTGCTGAAATCCAGTGGATGGATGATCACCTTGCCTGGATGCTGTGCTTCGATTTCATCGTACAGCGTTTCCAGTTTTTCCTGGGAGCGGCTCAGCAGGATCACGGTCGCGCCCTGGTCAGCCAGCGTTTTGGAGAGCGTGCGTCCAATACCGTCGCCAGCGCCGGTAACGAGAATGGTTTTGTCTGCGAGCGAGAGTTGTTGCGTGGTCGTGTCTGACATCATTTGAACTTCAGTATGTTTAACAGGGATTCGGTTTGTTCTGGTTGCTGCACGATAAAATCGGCATACCATTCTTCTGCTTTGGCATCAGGGGCCAAATAGCCATAGGCGGCGGCGACTGCGATCACATCGGCGTTCTTGGCTGCCTGTATGTCGCGGATATGGTCGCCCATATAGACTGTGCGTTCTGTATCGCAGCCGAGTTGCTGGCAAGCTAGGAAAATGGGCTCAGGATGCGGCTTGCGTTCGCTTACGTGATCGGGGCAGACCAGACTGCCGCAACGATCGAGCAG
>JASBUV010000062.1 GCA_030147705.1 Gammaproteobacteria bacterium | reverse complement strand
GTATGCCGTGGCTATCGGTCTCAGCATGGGGACGACGGCGCTGGTTGCCCGGCGCATCGGTGAAAAGGATCGCGGCGCGGCTTCGCTGGCAGCGGGGCAGGCGATCTGGATTGGCCTGTTCGTCTCGGTGGTAGTCGGTTTTATTGGCATCTTCTTCTCGCGCGATATGCTCTCGTTGATTGGAGCAGACGAGGCGGTGCTGGATGTGGGTGAGAACTACACCCAGATCATGTTCGGTGCCTGCTTCTCGATCGTGTTCCTTTTTATCCTGAACTCGATCTTTCGCGGTGCTGGTGATGCCAATCTCGCCATGCGGGCATTGATTCTCGCCAACGGCCTGAACATCGTGCTCGACCCCTGCCTGATTTACGGCGTCGGTCCCTTTCCTGAAATGGGCGTGACGGGTGCTGCAGTGGCAACCAATATCGGCCGCACGGTGGGTGTACTCTACGCGCTGTACTATTTCTGCGGTGGAGGCGGGCGCATCCGGCTGCATCTGCGCGATATGGGCATCAAGCTGGGCCTGATCTGGTCATTGGTGCGCATCTCTATCGGGGGTATCGCACAGTTTCTGGTGGCCACTGCCAGCTGGGTGTTTCTCATGCAGTTGGTGTCCGGCTTCGGCAGCGACGCGGTGGCGGGTTATACCATCGCCGTGCGGATCGTGATGTTCAGCATCCTGCCCGCCTGGGGATTTAGCAATGCGGCGGCGACGCTGGTCGGACAGAATCTCGGAGCTGGCCTGCCGGACCGCGCCGAGACCACGGTCTGGCACATCGCCCGTTACAATGCCTATTACATGGGCGTAGCGGCACTGATCATGTTGCTGTTCACCCAGCCGATTGCGGAGTTTTTTGCCGCAGAAGGCGAGGTGCTCGACTATGCTGTCGCTTGTCTGCGCATCTTCACCTACGGTTATGTGTTTTGGGGATTTGGCATGGCCATCATCCAGGCCTTTAATGGGGCGGGTGACACCATGACACCGACCTGGATTAACGTGTTCTGCTTCTGGATCGTGCAGGTACCACTAGCGTATTTTCTGGCGTTGACGCTGGAATTCGGGCCCGAGGGCGTGTTCTGGGCGGTGTTTGTTTCAGACATGCTCACTGGTATAGTAGGCGTCGCTTTTTTCATGCGTGGCAAGTGGAAGTTAAGAGAGGTTTAAGCCAGCATAATGCTCAGTTCCCAACAGCAAATCATTACCTGTGTTCAGGAATGGCTCACCGCCGACAAACCCGTCTGGCTCTGCACAATCCTGAAGACATGGGGCTCATCACCGCGGCCGATTGGCGCAATGATGGCCTGCACGCTGGATGGCGAACTGGTGGGATCCATCTCCGGAGGCTGTATCGAGGAAGATTTTCTCGAACAACTCCGGGATGGCAGTCTCAAAGAGCAGTACATGGCTGAGGGCAACAAGCCCTTCAAGGTCAAGTACGGTATGACCGAGGAAGAGCAGGCGCGTCTGCGCTTGCCCTGTGGCGGTCAGCTTCACGTCTTGCTCGAATTCATCGAACCCACAGAAGACAATCTGTCCGTATTCACCCGCCTGCGCAGCGATCTCGAGAATCATCTGCTGGTCAGTCGTCTTGTCGATCTCGAGACCGGTGAGATCGATGTGCGTGATGAGTGTGATGATGACGCCGTAGTCATCGAAGACGGGGTCATGACACACAGTTTAAGCCCCATGTATCGCTTGCTGTTGCTCGGCGCCGGTGATGTAGCCAAGTATGTGGCCGAGATGGCGCTGGCATTGGAATACGATGTCACCCTGTGCGATCCGCGGCCGCGCTATCTCGATAACTGGTATGTGCCCGGCGTGGAAACCACCTCGCGCCTGCCCGACGATGTCGTGCGGGAGCGTTTCAGCAATCCCTACAGCGGCATCATCGCGCTGGCTCACGACCCGCGTGTAGATGACATGGCCCTGATGGAGGCGCTGAAGACCGATGCCTTCTATGTGGGTGCCATGGGCTCGGAGCGCACGTCGGCAGCACGCCGAGAACGGCTCCCGGAACTCGGCCTCACCAAGGACGAGATCGATACGCTGCACGCACCGATCGGTTTCCAGATCGACAGCAAGACTCCTGCCGAGATTGCCATTGCCATCATGGCCGAGGTTACAGCGGTACGTCACGGCCAGTCGGTCTGACACGGCCAAACATTCTGATACGAACCCTCGCATTCCGCCAATAGCTTCTGAATCGTCGCTTGATTGTTGCAGTGAAGTGACAGAGGAGCGACAAGCCTGGCATAAATCTGTCATATCGCTGGATTAAACGTGCCAGTTATATTTCTTAATGTCCCGCAGGTCTCGGTTTTGTCATCTGCCTGACACAGTTTTGTCAATGGCTCGTCATAGTGCTGCAGTATTGTGTCCCCGCATTTTTACTATCTGGGGATAAACTTAATGAGAAAGAACTTTGCCAAGAAGTCTCTCGCACTTGCTATTGGTGTGGCGCTGAGCGGTCAATTCGCAACCCAAGTTGTTGCGCAGGAGCGGGGTGCACAGGAAAGTGTTGAGGAAATTACTGTCGTGGGTTCGCGTGCCAGCCTGCAGAGCGCGATTCAGAAGCAGCGCAATTCCGACAAGGTTGTTGGTGTCGTCGATTCCGACGCGTTGGGCAATTTCGCTGATATCAACGTGGCCGAATCACTGCGCCGCATCTCTGGCATCATGGTCGAGAACGACCAGGGCGAGGGGCGTTATGTCTCGGTACGCGGTATGAATACCGACCTGAACGCCATGACCATCAATGGTGTGAGTACAACAGCGCCTGAAGACCGTCGCGGCATAATTCTCGATGGCGTACCGTCTGATCTGCTCGACAGCATGACTGTCTACAAAACGCTGACTCCGAATCTGGATGCCGACACCATCGGTGGCGCGATCGATCTCGAGACTATCACGGCGTTTTCATACGACGAAGCCTTCGTGCGCCTCAAGGCAGAAACCTCCTACAACGAACTGACCAGTGATTCCAATAATCCCAAACTGTCTGCCACCTTCACCAATCGCTGGGACGTACAGGGTGGTGAGTTCGGTGCGGCACTGGTACTGAGTGACCAGTCACGTCACATTGTTGCACACAATAATGAGAACGGCGGCTGGAGCGAAACAGCGCCGAACGATGACTACGAAACCCGCTTCTACGACCTGACCCGTGAGCGCCAGGGTGTGGTATTGGCGCTGGACTACCGGACCGATTCCGGCAACCGCTACTTCGCCAATGTCTTTCATAACGAATATTCCGACGAAGAGTGGCGCGCCAAATGGGAAACGCGCGATGGTCTGGAGGACAACGACCCTATTGTTAACGGAACCGTCTACAGCTATGCCGACAGTAAGGTGGATACCGAAGGTCGCAACCGCACCGAGATTCGCGAAATCACCTCGCTGCGATTCGGTGGCGAGTTTCAACTGAACGAGAAGAATCGCATGGAGCTGGAAATCTTCTCGTCCAAAGCAGAGCAGGACGACGGCGATCGTCAGGCGGTAATTTTCAGAAGCGATACGATTGACGAGCCGGTTACTTACGACAACGCTGATCCGAAAAAACCAGTCGTCACTTTCGCCAATGCGTTTTACGATCCAGCGAACTTCAACATGGACGCCTTCGAGCGTGAATTCGCACTCAATACCGACGAAGATTTCGGTATCAAACTGGATATGTACTACGCACTGGGCGCCAACACCGAAGTCCAATACGGCCTGAAAATGCGTCAGCGTGAGAAACTCAATAGCTATAATTTCTGTTCTTATGAGCCGACCTCTGATATCGCGCTCAGCAGTGTCGCCAATACGCGTGCGGAGCCATTCTTCAACACGCTGACCGGCCCAACACCCACTTTCGATCAGGTAGCTCTGTTCAGAAACAGTCTCGGCAGCGGCAACGTGGCCCTGAGTGACGGCACTTTCTGTCGTGCACCGGGCAGTGCGTTTGAATTCAGCGGCGATGAGGACGAAGAGAGCATTCCGGCTGACTGGGTGACCGAAGAAGACATCTTCGCTGCCTATGCCATGGCGACCACGATCGTCGGCGATGCGACCTGGGTGTATGGCGTGCGCTATGAAGACACTGACACCACTTATCTCGGCAAGGCCTTCGATGGTACCTACGCGGGTACTACGCGCTTCGAGAACGATTACGGGTTTGTCGCGCCTTCGCTGAATGTGAAGTACGAAGTCGCCGCCGACCAGATCGTGCGTGCAGGCATTTTCCGTTCGCTGGTGCGTCCTGGCTTTCAGGAGTCCAATGCCGGTGCGATCGTCGATACCGAAGACAACGAGATCGAAGGGGGTAACCCCAATCTCGAGGCGACCACTGCCTGGAACTTCGATCTGACCTACGAGTACTACCTCAGTGACCTGACCTTTATCGGCGCGGGCGTGTTCTACAAGTCGATCAAGGATGCGATTGTCGAAGTGGAGTCCACCGATGCCCTGTTCCGAGGCCAGGTCTACGATGTGGCCGGCACATTCATCAACACGGACGATGCGGATATTCGCGGCCTGGAAGTGTCTTTCCAGAAAGCCTGGGACAACGGCTTGCTGTTCGTTGCCAACTACACGCTATCTGATGGCGAAACCGATTTGCCAGCAGACTCGGTCAGTGGCCAGCGAACGATTCCGTTCTTCAAGCAGGCCAAGCACACGGGCAATCTGTCGATTGGCTACGATCGTGAGTCCTGGGATATTCGTCTGGCAGCCAATTACCGTAGTAGCTATCTGGATGAAGTTGGCGACGATACCTTGAGCGATCGCTATACGGACGATTTCATGCAAATCGATCTGACGGCGCGTTATACGATCAACGATAACGTGACGCTCACAGCAGAGGTGATCAACCTCAATGACGAGCCAGAGTACTACTACTTCGGCAATACGGGTCGTTTGTCACAGTATGACGAGTACGGCACGACTTATGGTTTTGGTCTGCGCTGGACTTTCTAGTTGCTAGCGATCAACGCCTAAACGAAAAGAGAGGCCAATGGCCTCTCTTTTTTTGCGCTGAATAAGCCCAGAAAAGTAAAAACAGAAAAGTAAAAACAGGAAAGCCAGAGCAACAGAGTAAAGCGTCTACTGTTGAATCTCGCGCTCGATCCCCATCTCCTGCATCACTTCCAGCCTGCGCGCTCCGGCGAGAATGCCGATAATGCCGTAGTTACCTTCGTGGCAGGCATATTCGTAGACAGGCTCGTCCATGCGCGTGATTGGCATCTCGCCACTCCACTGTGCGGAATAGACAGTCGGATCGTCCACCGTGAAACCGTAGATCAGCTTGTTATCGTCTTCGAAACGGAAGGTTTCAATCACCGTCAGGTTCTCGGTCGAGGCACCCATATAGGTTTGCCAGGGATTGTAGTTCTTGGTTTCCACAACCAGCGTATCGCCTTCCCAGCGGCCGATGGAGTCGCCCATCCATTTCTTGTGAATGGCAGAGCGCTCTTCATCGCGCATGGTGGTGATCGGGATGATGCGCGCATCGTGAATCATTTCGACCGTGATCACGACATAGCCCGGCGACTGGTTGATCTGAAAATGCGAGTTGTACATAACCGGCGTCATGACCGGACCGGAAGAGCTGCCGAAGGAGAGCAGGCAGCGCTCGCCGAGGGCGCGACCCTCGGGGCCATCGTCACTGCGGCTGAAGCTGGGTGTGAAGCCGGCAACCCGCTCCGGGATACGCCCGTTGGGTGGGTCGATAATCGCAGAGGTGCGGTATTCGCCATCGATAGTGGGCAGAAACATGCCACGATCGGTCCAGAACAGATCGTAGTTACCCACCGGAGGCAGGGCTCTGGCTTCGGGTGCCGGACGATTCGGATCCAGCGGCTCGTTGTCCTCTTCCACGGCTGCCTGAGCCTGCTGTTCGAGCCGTGCCGCTTCCTCAGGAGTGAAGGCGCGCTGGGTGCCCAATTCCTGTGAACGCTGGAAAGGCATGACTGTGTTGTTGCGCCAGTAGCCCTGAAAATCGGGCACGCCCCAGGAGGTTCTGGGTATATCGCCGTCCTGGGCAAAGACTGGCCCGGCAAGCAGCCCCAGAGTCAGGGCTGAGGCAGTAAACAGGTGGGTTTTCATCTCCGGTACTCCGTTAAATAGATTGTATAAGTTATTGTTATCATTGTTTTTATAGCTTATTTACTGAATGCTATTTTACGGGATATGGACACCCGATGCAGTCACCAAATGTGACGCCTGTCCCGCGCATAGGTCAGTGGTCGCAGGACCGCAAGAGTGGCCGGGGCGCCGTCTATGTTGCTGGTTCGGCAAGCTTCGGCCAGGGTCTGGCAACTTCCAATTGCTGGGCTAACTGCAGCAGCAGGGCATCCTGGCCCCAGCCGGCGCTGAACATGCTGCCGCAGGGCAGGCCACGGGAATCCCGAAACAGGGGGATCGACATGCTCGGTTGCCCGGTGCCGTTATAGAGCGCGGTGAAGCCGCTATAGGCCCGGTAGCGGCCGACGTATTCACTCAGGTCTTCGCTGTTCATATCCAGCCAGCCTAGCTCAGCGGTGACTTTATTGAGCACAGGAGACAGAATCACGGGGAACTCTGCATGGAACGCCTGCATCTGCTGCGCGGTGGCCTGCAGGGTATCCAGCGCTGCCACGTAGTCGTCGGCGCGAATCGATTGCCCTGCGGCGGCCATCATGCGCGTGGAGGTCTCCATCTCGGCAGACTCCAGTGCTTGCCCGGTGTCAGCGAGCCGTTTGCTGACTGCCTGCCAGGTATGCAGGCTGATGAGGCGGTTCATGGCGGACACTGCCGGTTTGTAGTCCACAGGTTGGCGGCCCTCGAGCTGCACTACCTCGTGCCCGAGATCAGCACACAATGCCGCCGTCTGCTCGATCACTCTCACGCACTCCGGGTCGAGCTGTTCGCCCAGCGGGTGCGTTGTCTGGACAGCAATGCGCAGGCGTTCTGGCGCCGAGCTGATGCTTGTCAGAAAAGAAGCTGGCTGTGCAGGGCGTGCAAACAGGCCCGGCGTGTCGAGCTTGATGATATCGAGATAGGCCGCCGAATCACGCACGCTGCGACTCACTACATGGCCAACGCTCATGCCGCTCCAGCACTCGCCCAGTTTCGCTTCGGTCACAGTAAGGCCACGACTGGGTTTAAGGCCGAATAATCCGCAGCAGGACGCGGGAATGCGTATCGAGCCACCGCCATCGGTGGCGTGTGCGGCCGGAACAATGCCAGCGGCGACGGCAGCCGCAGCACCACCGCTGGAACCGCCAGTGGAATAGGCCGTGTTCCACGGATTGCGGCACTGGCCGAGCGCCTGTGGCTCGGTGGTTAGGGTGAGCCCGAATTCCGGAGTATTGGTTTTGCCGAGCACGATCAGGCCAGCATCCACGAAGCGGCGCACAATGGCGCTGTGTTGCTCAGGCGTATAGTCAGTGAACAGGCGGCTGCCGTTGCTCTGGGCAATCCCGGCGAAGGCGCTCAGATCCTTGATAAGAAAAGGCAGGCCCGCCAGCGGCGATGAGGAAGATGAGGAGGAAGATGCGGAGAAAGCCATTTGTTTATCAAGGCCATCCGCCTCATCCAGCGCCGCCTCGAAGCGGGTGCTGAGCACCGCATTGAGCTCAGGATTCAAGCGCTCACACTCGGCGATGGCGGCCTCAACGAGTTCACGGCTGGTGAAGTCGCCAGCCTTCAGGCCGGCGGCCTGATCGAGTGCATCCAGTTGCCGATAGTCATGTGAGTCAATCATCCGGAAAACTCAGAGCAGGGGACTAGAACAACTTGCTCTTGTCGTCGTCCTTCACGACGAGGCTCAGTCCGCTGTCGTCGTCGAGATCGCCATCCTCCTCGTCGCCATCCTTGCCCTCGGATAGCTGGATGCGCAGGCGCAAGTTGTTCTTGGAATCTGCGTTGGCGAGAGCTTCTTCGTAGCTGATCTTGCCCTGTTTGTAGAGATCGAACAGGGCGGCATCGAAGGTCTTCATGCCTTGCTGCTCGGATTTCTCCATTACTTCCTTGATCTCCATGACCTTGCCCTGTTTGATCAGGTCACAGACGCGCGGTGTGCCGATGAGAATTTCGATGGCAGCACAGCGCTTGCCATCGACGGTCGGAATCAGGCGCTGCGAAATGAAGGCAACCAGGTTCAGCGAGAGATCGAGAAACAACTGTTTATGTCGCTCATCCGGGAAGAAGTTGATGATGCGATCCAGTGCCTGGTTGGCATTGTTGGCGTGCAACGTGGAGAGACACAGGTGACCGGTCTCGGCAAAAGCCAATGCATGCTCCATGGTTTCCTGGCTGCGGATCTCGCCGATAAGAATGACATCTGGCGCTTGTCGCAGGGTGTTCTTCAGGGCTTCCTCATAGCTGTTGGTGTCGACACCGACCTCGCGCTGATTGACGATGCAGCCCTGATGCGGATGGATAAACTCAACCGGATCCTCGATGGTAATGATGTGACCGTCGCTGTTCTTGTTGCGGTGATCGATCAGAGCGGCGAGCGAAGTGGATTTACCGGAGCCGGTACCACCAACAAAGAGGATGATGCCGCGCTTGCGCATGATCAACTCCGTCAGCACGGGCGGCAATCCCAGTGACGCCGCATCCGGAATCTCGGTCTTGATGTTGCGGGCGACAATGCCGATCTCGCCGCGTTGCTGAAAGATGTTGACGCGAAAGCGACCGATCTCGTCATCGGCAACCGCCAGATTCATCTCCGGGCTTTTTTCGAACTCAGCGATCTGCTCGTCGTTCATGATCTGGTAGGCGATCTTCTTCACCATACCTTCGGGCAGTTTCTTGTTGATCAGAGGTACGAGCTTGCCATGGGCCTTCATGCTCGGTGGTGCGCCTGTGGTGAGGAACAGGTCGGAGCCGTCCTTCTCGATCATCATGCGTAAGAAATCTTTGAATCCCATAACGAAAACCTGTGCTTGTTATTGTGTTTCCCAGACTCAGTCGTCAAATCTGCCTTCAGTGTACCAGTGAACGGGGCGTGCTGTGTCGCCAATTCTGTCGGCGACATCGAGGATCAGGGCGAACAGCGCCATGCGCACCAACACGCCGTTGTCGGTCTGCCTGAAGATGGCGAGGTTGGGGTGTTGGTTGAGGTCATTGTCCAACTCGTTGGCATCCTCGCGCGAGTCCCGTGGCAGTGGATGCATGATGACCGTGTTGGGCTGACAGTTGCGCGTGTAGATCGCCTGATTGAGACGGAAGCGTCCGCGGTACACATCGGCCTCGAGTTTGGTATTGAAGCGCTCTTCCTGAATCCGGGTCAGGTACACGGTATCGTTGCCGTGCAAGCCTTCTTCCATGTCTTCGGTTTCTACCACCTCGTGGCCCGCGGCGCGCAGATTGCTGACGATTTCCTCCGGCATGCACAGTTCTTTGGGGGAAATCAGGGTGAAGCGAATCTTGTCGAACAGGATCAGGAGCTGGGACAGGGAATGCACTGTGCGGCCGTGCTTCAGATCGCCCACCATGGCGATGTGCATGCCATCGATCTGCACGCCCTTGGAGGCCAGTTCTTTTTTAATGGTGTAGAGATCGAGCAGGGCCTGGGAAGGGTGTTCGTTGGGGCCGTCGCCGCCATTGATAACCGGTACGCGGCTGGCCTTGGCAAATTCGGCCACGGCGCCGACCTGCGGATGACGCATGACGATGACATCGCTGTAGCCACTGATGACCCGTGCGGTGTCGTAAAGGGATTCGCCCTTGGAGATGGATGAGGTCTTGACGTCCGTGGTCTCACGTACATCGCCGCCGAGCAGGTTGAAAGCGCAGCCGAAGCTGACCCGGGTACGGGTGCTGGGCTCGAAGAACATATTGCCGAGGATCGCGCCGTCCAGCACCTTGGTCATCTGCTTGCGATGGGCGAAGGGCACCATGCTGTCGGCGACCCTGAACACCGTCTCGACGTCCTCCCGCTCAAATTGTTGTACGCTGAGAATGTGGGCGCCGCGAAAATCCATGCAATCTACTTCCAGTCAGAGTGAATCCAGAGGACGGCGAAGCCGCGTGCTGCCTGCTTTCCGGCCTGCTGGGCATACTACTATAAATCGCCGGAACAAAGGAGTGATCTGCCGGTTCCGTGGGCATGACGGAATCGGGTAGACTCCTCAATCCACATTTTACTGAGCAGGGAGTCTGGCACTGAACTCATATCGGATCATCGGGCGCCGGACCACACGGTTTCCAGGTTGCCAGCCAGATGCCCCGAGAACGTGTAGAGTGACAGCAACTGTGTGTCGAGAGACAACAAGAGAATGAACAGCAGGGACGAACAGACGTGAGCGCATCAATCTTCTGGTATGACTTTGAGACCTTCGGGGCCGACCCGAGGCGCGACAGGGCATCCCAGTTCGCCGGTATCCGCACCGACGAAGACCTGAATATCATCGCTGAGCCTTTGTCCTTCTATTGCCAGCCCGCCGATGATTTCCTGCCCAGCCCGGTATCCTGTCTCATCACCGGCATTACCCCTCAGAAAGCCAAGGCCGAGGGCGTGCCGGAGTGTGAGTTTACCGCGCGTATCCATGAGCAGTTTGCACAGCCAAACACCTGTGTTGCCGGCTACAACAGCATCCGCTTCGACGACGAGGTGACGCGCCAGCTGTTTTATCGCAATTTCTATGATCCCTACGAGCGCGAGTACCGCAACGGCAACTCGCGCTGGGACATCATCGACATGCTGCGCCTCTGTGCAGTAGTGCGCCCCGAGGGCATCCGTTGGCCGCAGAGTGAGACGGGCCATGTGAGTTTCCGGCTGGAGGAACTCACCCGGGTCAATGAGATCGAGCATGGCAATGCACACGATGCGCTATCGGATGTGCATGCCACCATTGCCATGGCCAGGCTGGTGAAGGAGCAACAGCCGAAGCTGTACGACTACGTGTATCAGCTGCGCAACAAGAACAAGGTGTTGGCGGAAATTGATCTGCAATCCCTGAAACCGTTCGTGCATGTCTCCGGCATGTATGCGGCCGAACACGGGCGTCTGGCGCTGGTCATGCCCCTGTGCCGCCATCCGGCCAACAGCAATGGTGTTATCGTCTACGATCTGAGGGTCGATCCGCGTAAATGGCTGGATTTGAGCCCGGCAGAGATTCGTCGGCGTCTGTTCACGCCGGTGCGGGAGTTGGGCGAAGACGAGGAGCGCATTCCGCTGAAGACCATACAGGTCAATCGCTGTCCGATAGTGGCTTCCGCGGGGGTGCTCGAGGACGCGGTGGCCACTGCGATTCGCATCGACCGGCAACAATGCCGTGAGCACTGGGAAATACTGAGGGATCATGCTGGCTTGAAGAATCTGCTCCATGAGGTGTGGCGCGATGAACCGCGCCCGGTAGAGCAGGACCCGGATTTCATGATCTACAGCGGCGGCTTCTTCAGCGACGCCGACAAGTCACTGATGCGCACCCTGCGCGGCACGCCGCCACGGGATCTGGGCAGGCTCGATCTGCCATTCCGCGACAAGCGCCTGCCGGAGATGTTTTTCCGCTATCGGGCGCGTAACTACCCGGACACACTCAGCGCTGAGGAGCTGACCCGCTGGGACCGGTTCCGGGCTGCTCGGCTCGCAGATCCCGAGGCCCAGGCCCGTTATCAGCATGGTCTGGATGAGGCGCGGGAGCGGGGCGACGGCCAGCAGCAATTGCTGATCGACGAGGTAGAAGCCTATGTGCAGCAGCTCACTGCTTCTGCGCTTGAGCCTTCAGAGTCGGCCTGACTGCGTCTGAATCCTTATCTGACCACGAATTTCACGAGTTTCCCCAAAAACTGCTTAGCTTTGGGCTCCATTCGGTCGTAATTACGCACGAAGGGTGTACCAATCCAGTTTGCAAGCAGTAGCGGAACATCACATTATGAAGAAACTCGTACCAGCTTTACTCGTCTGCCTTTTGGCAAACGCCTCCGCTATGGGGGCGGAGAACGTGGTGCTTATTACGTTTGGCGGCCTCCGTTGGCAGGAGGCGTTTCGTGGCATCGACCGCGATCTTGCTCAGGAAGAGAGTTACACTCGCGATCCTGATGCCTTGCTGCGCAAGTATTGGCGCAGTCATCCCGGGGAGCGCTCAGCATTGCTGTTGCCGTTTCTCAACCAGACCGTGTTCTCGCGCGGTAGTGTGGTCGGCAATCGCGACTACAATTCCTGTGCCAGCACAGCCAACACCTTCCATTATTCCTATCCGGGTTATTCGGAAATCCTGACCGGGGTGGTGAGTGAGCAGTTGGTAAATGATGGCCGGATATTCAATCCGGAGCGCACCGTTCTCGAATTGCTGGAACGTCGACAGAAGTACCTGCACGGTACAGCTGCCTTCGCCTCCTGGAACCTGTTTCCTTTTATCTACAATGTGCCCCGTAGCGGTTTGCACGTGAATGCGCACACGGTGGAAACCCGTCCCGGCAACAAGCATGAGGAAACCCTCAATCAACTGTTGAGCGGTATGCCATCTCCCTGGCCGGGCGTGCGCAATGATGCCTTCACTCACAGCTATGCCAAGTCCTGGTTGCTGCGTCAGCGCCCCCGCGTGATGCATATCGCTTACAGCGAGACCGAACACTTCGCTCGCGAAGGTGCCTACGATGAATACATCGAAGCCGCACATCGCACCGATCAGTTTATCGCCGATATCTGGAAAACCATTCAGAGCACCGAAGGCTACCGCGACAATACCGTGCTATTCGTCGCTGTAGGCCATGGACAGGGCAATGATTCCGTCACTGGCTGGCAGCATCACATGGCGACTCATGTCGCGTTGGGCAAGCACAAGAATAACTCTTCACTGCAGCCGCATGAGGGAGTGGTCGGCACAGGTTCAACCTGGATGGCGGCCATAGGGCCCGGGATCGTTGATCAGGGCCTGATCATTACCGGCGAGCAATGCCTGACCAATGATCGCATTGCCGCGACCTTGCTGGCGGTGCTCGGCGAAGACTATCGCGATATGAATCACGAGATGGGCGCGCCGATGCAGGTGTTTCTGCAGTAGCGCCTCGGGGTGACTGTGCACGCTTGAGTCTCTCAGTCACCCTCCTCAGTCACCCTGGCACTCAATGAGTGTGCTATGCACGCTCAGCCATTCTTGCTGACGCTGATATCCAGATTGGTGTGCGATGCGTCCATGGTGGGCTCATCGCCCAGCACGCGCTGATAGGCTCGCAGCATTTTCTCCGCCATCACTTTTGAATCCCATTGCGCCGCACTTGTGTAGCAGGCATCGCGCAGGGATTGTGTGGCCTGTTCGTTGCCAAGCAGCTCGATGAGTGTCGCGGCGAACTGATTCGCATTATCCTCAACAATCTGCGCGGCAGCGCAGTCGACAAGAATATCCCGGGTGCCCATCGCCGCAACCGAGACTACCGGTGTCCCGGCAGCCATCGCTTCCAGTAGTACCAGCCCCTGTGTTTCGGTGCGTGAAGAAAACACGAAGAAATC
Source organism: Gammaproteobacteria bacterium (assembly GCA_030147705.1). Lineage (GTDB taxonomy): Bacteria > Pseudomonadota > Gammaproteobacteria > Pseudomonadales > Pseudohongiellaceae > UBA9145. Next base: position 1,683 of record JASBUV010000062.1, on the reverse strand, counting down.
GGCACAGCTGTAGCAATCGATCAGCTCAGTCGCCCGGTCGAGGTAGCCTACAAAAACAACATTGTCTTGCAAGCCCATTTCTTGCACCTGGCGTGCATAGGCTTTCTTGGCAGGTCCTTCGCCAGCGATCACCAGACAAATATCAGGAATCGTGCTGCGCACCCGTTGCACGGTTTCCAGCAGCAGCCCTATGTTTTTTTCAAACGCCACGCGGCTGACATTGAGCAGTACCTTGCGCGTCAGGGGGATGGCAAATTTTTCTCTGAATCGCGTGCCGTCACCGCCGCGGAAATTCTGGCTGTGAATTCCCGTTGGAATGATATCGATGTGTTGTTGTACGCCGTAGCCGCGCAGCAGGTCGACAATCACAGAGGAGGGGGCAATCACTGAATCGACCTGATTGCACTGCGCTCTGGAAAACGCACGCGCTGCTTTTTTTAGCAGCGCCTTTGGCAGGAACGGGATGTAGTGATACAGGTACTCCTCGAACAGCGTGTGATAGGTCACCACCACCGGAATCTGCAATGCTCGTCCCAGCTTGACGCCTGCGTAATGGGCTACAAAGGGCGTGTGCACGTGAATCAGATCGAACTGTTGATCTTGCAAGCGTTGTTGCAATGCCATGATGGCTCGCAGCGACATCATGCGATCTTCCGGATCAAGAATCACCTTGCGCGAAGGGATTCGCAGAATGCCATGTTCCGCTTCCTGCGTGTTGGCGTCATGCTCTTGTGAGTAAGCTGGCGCGATCAGAGTGACCTGATGGCCGAGCTTTTCCATTTCGTCGCGAAAGGTTTGTATTGAGGTTGAAACACCGTTGATGCGCGGAAAGTACACATCGGAGATCATCAGAATGCGCATGGTTTCGCTCTTCTCGTAGAATGAATCGGGCATTGTGAGTTAGGGAAGTTTTACGCTCAGGCGGCCTTGCGATCCGTGCTGGCAGTTTCTGTCGAGCGCTGTGCCTGTTCGGCCAGTTGCGCCCGTTGCGCCTCAACTTCGACCCAGCGAATCAGCTCCAATTGACCATCAGGATGTTCGAACATGGCGGTGCAACTCTCGACCCAGTCGCCATCGTTGCAATAAAGCACACCATCGATCTCGCGAATCTCTGCATGGTGAATATGGCCGCAGACTACGCCGTCGACTCCTTCTTCACGGGCGTGGTGAGCGAGGGCGTCTTCGAAGCTGCCGATATAGCTGACCGCATTCTTGACCTTGTGTTTTAGAAAAGCGGCAAGCGACCAATAGTCCAGATTGAACAGATTGCGAAAGCGATTAACGATGTGGTTCAGACTTAGCAGCTTCTCGTAGGCCCAGCTTCCCAGATTGGCAAGAAAACGGCTGTGCTTGACGATCACGTCAAACTCGTCGCCATGCATGATCAGAAGCCTCTTACCGTCGGCTGTGGTGTGCACATAGTTACGATGAATCTCCAGATTGCCGAATTTCTGGCCGACACAGTCACGCAGTGGTTGGTCGTGATTGCCAGGAATATAAACGACCTTGGTGTTGTGCTTCGCTTTGCCCAGTATGGAGCGGATAACATTGGTGTGCGTCTGTGGCCAGAAAGGAGACTTCTTGATACTCCAGAAGTCGATAATGTCTCCGACGAGGAACAAGTAGTCGGTCTCGACCGAATGCAGGAAGTCGAGCAGCTTTTCCGCCTGACAACCTTTAAAT